>CAYPCH010000024.1:0-35503 GCA_964409165.1 uncultured Oscillospiraceae bacterium
ATGCTACGTTAGTGGCAAAGAGCCCATAAATACTGTGGGAAAGTTGAGTTATAAAATTATACAACATTACGAAATTTACAGTTTTTTTGAAAATTCATGAAGGATTTTCTCTAATTATGGCGAATATAAACATCGAATTGCCTAATTTTTACGTGCTATATTGAAAATGTATAATCGCTTTCGTGATTAATATAATTTCTTTATTATGTCTGCTTTATATATTCTGCTTTATATAAATGAAAAGCTTTACGAATTAATTTTAGAATCTTTCATATATATTTAGCAACCCATAATCTTATAGAGCATAAGGGCTGATATGCATTTATATTATACATACCTTTACTTGTTTTGTGATTTTGTATTACATTATAACTACCGGAAGGAGTTGGCAAGATTGCGAAAAGATTCGGTGACGTCATTATTAACAGAAGGAACAATCATTAACACAAAATTGTCCTCAAGCAATGTATGGCTTCAAAACATCATTTACAAATCTGATAACCACTCGGTATATATATCACTTCTCAATGAATACCTTGAGAATATAATTATGGTTGGTCAGACTATTGTTATTAAGTTAACAAACGAGCATAACGAATTTGTATTCGACGGGCAGATTTTAGAGATCCACCCTGAATTCCCAAGCTATGTATCTGTTAATGTTATTGGTATAAAAAGTCAGAAAAATATCAGGGTCTTCCCAAGATATGATGTTTACCTGGCTTCAATGCTTAAGGTTGAGCCCTTGGAGGAAGAGAGTTTTGCAGTTATACATAATATCAGCCTTGTAGGAATGGCTTTTTACTCAAAAGATGATTTTCATCCTTCCGAGGATAATGTAAAAGCTACTATTTATCTTGCAGATGATAAAATACTAAATGTAGCAGGAAGAATTAACAGAAAGCAACCTTCTATCGATTACATTGAGTACGCATTGCAGTTCACTGAAATGCAGGAAGAAACCAGCAACATGCTGTCATCTTATTTCAGCGTGCTCGAAACTGACAGATCTTTTATCCGCGAAGATTTTTTTAATTGCATAAAAAAACATCTTTAAAATGGTGGTGCATAGTTAAAAACCTCACCAAATTATTCCAATAGCTAAGGCTTCAAAGCTAGTGCTTTTTTAACATTGCTAATTTTGTTTTTTTATAATGTTAAAATGCACTTTTTTTGTTTGTACCCTGTTTTTAGAAACAAATTTTATTATTTAAATTTTACTGTTGCATTTTTATACATTTATATGTATAATTATAAGCATTAAATATCGTGGAGGTGTTTTACATGAATTTAAATGACATAATGGAACTTGATAAAAAGTATTTTATGAATACATTTGGTAGCAGAACTCCTGTATGCTTCAGTCATGGTAAGGGTATCAATCTTTGGGATCTGGAAGGCAGAAAATATTTTGATTTCCTTGCAGGTATAGCCGTAAACGTTGCAGGACATTCACATCCGAAGCTTGTGAAGGCAATAAAGGATCAGGCTGAAAAATACATTCACTGTTCCAACCTATATTATATTGCACCCCAGGCAGAGCTTGCAAAAGTTCTTGTAGAAAACTCCTGTTCCGATAAGGTATTTTTTGCAAATAGCGGAGCTGAGGCAAACGAAGGAGCTATAAAACTTGCAAGAATATACTTTAAGAAAAAAGGAATGCCAAATAAATTTGAAATAGTAACTCTGGAAAAGTCATTTCACGGAAGGACACTGGCTACCATTGCAGCTACAGGGCAGGATAAATACCAGAAGCCCTATTCACCCCTTACACCAAGTTTCCTTAAAGTGCCTATAAATGACCTTGAGGCTTTGGATAAGTCAATAAACGATTCCACATGTGCAATAATGATTGAGCCCATACAGGGTGAAAGCGGAGTAAACCTTACAACGGTTGAATATATGAAGGGTGTCAGAAAGCTTTGTGACGAAAAAGGTATATTTCTTATATTCGATGAAATACAGTGTGGTTTAGGAAGAACAGGAAAGCTGTTTGCCTATGAACACTTTGGGGTAGAGCCTGATATATTCACGCTTGCAAAGGCCTTGGGTGGAGGATTCCCAATAGGTGCTCTCTGTGCAAAAGAACATGTTGCAAGTGCATTTGAACCCGGTGATCACGGCTCAACCTTTGGGGGTAACCCATTGGCATGTGCTGCAGGTCTTGCTGCTATGGATATAATTATAAATGAAAATCTGGTTGAGAACTCTGAAAAAATGGGTGTTTACTTTATTGAAAAACTCATGGAGCTTGCCGGTAAGCACACCATTATAGAGGAAGTTCGAGGAAAAGGTCTTATGATAGGCGTGCAATTTGACAGTGATATAGCCGTAGAAATAAAGAACAAATGCTTTGAAAAAGGATACCTGGTCGGCACCGTAGGTAAAAATATCCTTAGGTTTTTACCACCTTTGATAGTAACAAAAGAGGATATTGATGGCATTATAGATATATTGGACGGTATTTTGACAGAATACAAGGTATAAATGGTAAATATATAATATTTGTTTTGTATAAGAAAGAGAGGATAACAATTATGAAACATTTGCTCAGTATACACGATCTTACATTAGAAGAAGTAGAATCAATACTGAAACTTTCGGAAAAGCTCAAGAAACAACTTAAAGAAGGTGTACAACATCATCTCCTTAAAGGAAAAACTCTAGGAATGATATTTTCAAAATCATCTACAAGAACAAGGGTTTCCTTTGAAGCTGGAATGTATCAATTGGGCGGATATCCCCTGTTTCTCAGTGCAAACGACATTCAATTAGGTCGTGGGGAGTCCATTTACGATACAGCTCAAGTACTTTCAAGGTATATTGATTGTATTATGATAAGAACTTTCAAACAAAGTGATGTGGAAGAATTGGCGAAATATGGGAACATACCCATAATAAACGGTCTTACAGATCTTGTGCACCCGTGCCAAATACTGGCTGACCTGTTTACCGTTTATGAGCACAAGGGCACCTTAAAGGGATTGAAGCTTGCGTATCTTGGAGACGGTAACAACATTGCCCATTCTCTTCTTCACGGTTGTGCAAAGGTAGGTATGGATATATCGGTTGCTTCCCCTGAAGGCTACCAGTGTGACCCCGAGATGGTGTCACAAGCACTAGAGGATGCCAAAAAGTCCGGCTCTAAAGTTGTCATGACCAAAGACCCTGTAGAAGCAATAAAGGATGCAGACGTTGTATACACTGATACTTGGATTAGCATGGGTCAGGAAGACGAAAAAGAAAAAAGAATCAAGGTATTTATACCTTACCAAATAGATAACGACATGTTCTTAAAAGCAAAGGAAGATGCAATTTTCCTTCACTGTCTGCCGGCTTATAGAGGATATGAGGTAATAGAAAGTGTTATAGACGGCCCACAGTCTGTTATATTTGATGAAGCAGAAAACAGGCTTCATGTTCAAAAAGCAATAATGACTTTATTGATGGGGTAGTTGGTGAAAAATATGGATTATTCATTTATTATAAGAAAGGCAACCTTAGAGGATGCCCTTGACATACAAACCATTACAAAAGAGGCTTTCAAGAAGTATATGAAGGATGCAGGGCTTACAGGAACAATGGAGGCTCTCGAAGAATCCATTGACGATATAAAAAAAGAAATAGAGACCAATGATATCTTCGTGGCATTTATTGACAACACGCCTGTAGGAACTATCAGGGTCGAGCTCTTGCCCGACAACACCGCTTACATAAGCAGATTCGGTGTACGCCTCGAATTCCACAACATAGGTATCGGTAAATCTCTGATGAACCTGGTTGATAAGCTTCTTATTTCAAAGGGCATTAAAAAGGGTTGCCTTCATACCGCATCAAATTACAAGGATCTGGTTCGCTTTTATTATGGAAGGGGTTTTTATGTTGACTCCACATCAAAAGACAGGGGCTACGTCAGAGCTCTGCTTGTAAAGGAGTATTAAATGCAAAGGCTTCATGCTAAAAAATAATTGCTACACCCTTCACTGCTTACTTTTTTTTAAAATTCTATAAAGTCTGGTCATTTTAATTTCTTATAAATTCAAGCAATTACTTCAAATTAGTTTACAGTCTTTGCCTATCCATTTCTACTCTATCACTCCATGAGAAAGGTAGCCTAACCATGGCTACCTTTAATAATTACTGTGCTTACAACAACAGCAACTTATTACAATTTATTTGTTTTCAACGCCATTAATATACCAGTCTACAATCTGCTTGTCATCTTCATCCTCTGGCATAATGCCTAAATACTTATAATCCCAAATTAGATGTCTTTCAGAATCATTAGCATTAGATAAATCTGTATAATCATAATCAATTTTAAATTTCCCGTTACTTTCTAAAATGAATGTAAGGTTTGTCCATTGCTTTTGCCCATTATTTTTAAACTCTTGCCACAACTCTGACAGATTATCTAATAATTGATACCACATTTTACGATATTCATCCTCACCTATTTCAAAAAGTTCAGGAATATCATGGCTATATATAGACTCATCACTTCCAGCAGGATAGTAATTAAAAAATGCTTCTCTGACATCCTCTAAAATTCTACCATACAATAAAACCTTATTCCAATCCTCCTGAATGGTATCATTTAATGTTTCTGCAATTTTTCCATATATCTCATTTAATCTTTCTTCCATATTATTTGCCTCCTGGAGTATTTTTAAAATCAATCTTTTCCCATCGCCTATTTCCAACTTTTTGGTTTATTTCAAACCCTACTGGGCGTTGTGAATTACCTTCATAAATTGGAATTATTTTGACCTTCACATCTTTTGGTGGTTTTGCATTAAGTGCCGATGACCAAGAATTCTCTAACTTCTTCCATTCACCTTTATTAAGGTTTCCATTCATCGGTACAAGGTTATCAAAACCCCCAGAGCCTTTGAATATTGATGCAATAAGATGTCCACCATCATCATCTTCTTTTCTATCATCTCTTCCTGCTGTTCTTTGAGCATGTGCCTTTCTTTTACCAGCACCTAACTCTAATGTACCTTCACAACTAACTATTCGACCCAACTCATCAGTTTTATATGTATATCCTTCAGGAGTTGTATATGTAATATTCGGCTTTAAAACTTTCTTCCTATCTTTTTTTGTAAACTGCTCGCCATATTTTACTGCGGTTATATTACTATTATCCTGCAATTCTTTACTTTTTGCAATTCTATCAGTAAAACTCATTTTTAGACTTCCTGTTTTCGCTGGTACTATGGTGCCATTTACGGGTGCAACCTGCTCCGGTTCTTTCTCATCCGCTTCAACCATGTTGTCAACTTGTTCTCAAATTTCTTTCTATCTTTTTTTGAGAACTGCCAATAACGGCTAATAAAGTATCCTAAAATATTTGTCGTTTATAATTTTATCAACTAAATCGTTGCAGTCAAAAGTATCTTTTTTTAAACTTAAATCCATCTCACCAACGTAACCTACCGGAACTTTATTTTTATTTGCACATTTAATAATTTCTATCATTTCACTTCTACTTACTAGTGATTCATTATGCATTTTAAATAATAAAGATGTTGTAGTTGATTGGAACAGTTTAACAAATGCATGATGCTTTTTAACATATTCATCAGTTTTCATAAAAAGCGGAATACATCTTGTATCATCACTCATTAAATTATACTTACCTGACGGTATTCTAGTCAGTACTATAAAGCAAATAAGTATTAACTCTTCTGCCAAACTGTCTTCATGCTCTTTTGAATTTCTTGCAAACCTGAAAAACTTGCTAAACAACTCTTTGTTGCCAGGGTCTGTCCTTTTTAATTTATCAGATGTTGTTTTATCTATAGTTTCCAGGATATGATAAATTTTAGTTTTGTTCCTGCTTATTTCTTTAACTGCAAACCCTAATAATTTATTTGCATCTTCTATAGTGATAACTAAAGCTTCTTTTAGGCAATCAAGTATAAGCTCTTCGTCAAATATGACTATTTTAAATCCACTTTCATATAGTTCTTTAAAATAATTGACTTGAGTAGGATGAAGTTTATAGCTACTTGTACTCGGAGCCAATTCCATCAGAACTGTTCTTGTTATAAATATTGTATCTGTTTGACTTTTTAAATAACCTATTATCTTTTTGCTATTTGAAGAATTTGAATGATGTAAAATTGAACAGGTATCATAGAAAAGATGATATTGTGTTTTAACAAAGGCTTTAATTACATCATCTTTGTTATAGATAACATAGCTTTCAAAATCATTAAAGTTTGCAGAAACCTCTTGATATGCTTTGGTCATATTAATCCTTCAACCTTATTTTATCGTATAGTTTTTTGATATTGTCTATGATTCTTTTATAATTATACTCTGTCAATAATTGTTTTTCAATTAAATCATGTCCTTCTTTTTCCAAAATACTGAAAACATATTCCATTTGATCCTTTAATGTTGGCTTTAGAATATCTTTGTCTAAAAATAATGAATCAAATACATCTTCTATTTCATTATTCTTATATTCCAGTATATTCTTAACGTCTTCAAGCTTATTAAGAATATTTAATTCATAGAGTCTTATGAGCACTGCTATAAAAGGAGCATTAAAATAATACATAAGCTTTACTATTATAGCTTCAATAGAGGTAGCATAATCATTTTTATATAGATTATATAGACTAATAAATTCTTTTTCCGGCATCAGTAAGTTTGCAGCAAATAGATTAGCTTTGTTTTCATTATCGTTAGTTGAATAATAATCCTTATTGAAATGTACTTCCCTTTTTTCATTTATATATTCTGGAGTTCCATGTAGAATATGATATAGATCATGACAAAAGGAAAAGTACATTTTACTCTTTGGCTGGTTAGAGTTTAGTAACAGGTATTTATTATCGCCGGTATCTAAAAAAACAGCTCCAAAATCGCTATCATGCATTGGAACCTCAAAAATAAGAACATCAAGCTTCCTTCCTATTTCCTTTATAACCTTGGTAATATCTCCATCATTATTCCACTGAACCTTATTATAAAATATTTTTAATGATTCATTAACCGATTCATTATATCTTTTATTTTTTATAATAATCTCTTTAAATCTGCTAAAATCCATAATCTGAAACCTCTAATGCATCAATATTTAACTTTTTATTTATACTAAGGATTGAATCTATATGTTCAAGTAAATTAAAAATATCATTTGCAAGTACTTTTTTGCTCTCATCTGGATCACCCATGTAAAAAGCAATTGATGTCGTTTCTTTGTAATCCGGTGTATTCAATTGGAAATTTTCACTTAAGAAAAAACTTACATCCTTACCCAATGCATTTGATATTATATCCATATCCCCAGCTGTAACAGGCTGAGAGCCTTTAAAAATGCGTGACAATTTATTTTTCTCTATTCCTGCACGTTCAGCTATAAAGGCTTGTTTTATACTGTAGCGGTCAACAAAAGTATTTAAATTTTGTATAAAACGGCTCATAACATCATCTCCTTAATAATATTATATCATTATTTGATACTAATATTCGATAAAATCAAAAAATCAATAAACTTTGTTATGCATCTTATGTAAAGCCAGCATTTAGTATCATTATATGATATTAAAACAAAACTGTCTATAGTTAATTTGACCTTTGTGCAGATAGTATTTTTTGTTTCTAATGGGGAGATTATTTATAAAATTCTGATTGTTTAAAGGTATATCCATTCGTCGTCATCAGAATTACCGCTCATATTGCCACCTAGGGAAACCTTCGATTTATTAAGCCCATCCCTTTTGATTTTGTAAGTATTACTGTTATCGTTTTTATTGCAGTAATAAATCCAGTCACCGATAATATTTATAAAATCCGAATAGTCTTCATTTAATCTGGTTCTTTGACTGCCATCAGGTCGGATTCTGTAAATTTTACTTCCATCACTTTTATTGCAGTAGTATATCCAGTTGTCTGAAACATTTATATTACGGCAAATATCATCGTTAATTTTTTCTTTCCCTATACCGTCAATATGGATTTTATATAACCTCATGCCATCGGTTTTATTGCAGAAATATATCCAGTCAGAGTCAATATCAAAAAAGCTTGCCTCGTCATTACAGATTTTTTTTCTGTCTCTTGCGTCAATCCTAATCTTATATAGCTTTCCGCCATCACTTCTGTTTGAATAGTACAGCCATTTGTTATATACGCATACATTAAGGCAGTTATCATCATTTAGCTTTGTTTTTTCACTTCCGTCAATCCTGACCTTGTAAAGTTTATAGTTGTCGCTTTCGTTGCTGTAGTAGATCCAGTCTTCAAACACATTGATATACCATGAACTGTCGTCAATGATTTTCTGCTTATTTGTACCGTCAATGGCTATCTTATATATTTTGTCTCCATCTGTTGTATTGCTGTAGTAAATCCAGTTCCCAACCACATTAATAAACCAGGACTCATCGCTGTTGAGCTTAACTGTTTCAGATTCGTCCATTTTTATTTTATAAACATTGTTGGAATGTCCGGAGCAGCTTAAGTATGTCCATATTCCCTGGGCTGAAGCCAGTCCTCCGTTAATAATATTACCGGTCTTGTTGCCTGTCTGGTTGATACTCGTTTCACTACCCTCGAGGCTTCCAAATATACCAACCCTTTTGTTAAGAGGCTTGACTGGCACATCCTTTTGACCATTATTTTGGGATACAGGCTTTTCTATAGGGTCCTTATCAGCTTGAATGATGTTATCAAGTAAAACCGTATCCTGAACAGTATGTGAAACATTATTTAAAGTTTTATTGTTGTCTTCATTTGCACCGGGCAATACTATTTCATGTCTTTCGTAATCGGGTAAACTGCAATAAATTTCTTTTAAGGCTTCACGCGCTACCAAATGTGAGTCAAACCTATTCTCAGGTCTGTATTCGCACATCTTAAGAACAACTTTACCTAACGGTTCATTCCCATTGCACGGGGGTGGAAGCGGAGTGCCTGATAACCTTTTGTCTAAAGCATCCTCACTGTTTTTAATTTTAATTTTAGCAGGATACGGTGGCATAAAAGGAAACCTGGTGCTGTTTAAAAGTTTATAAAGTACCAGTCCGAGAGAATACATATCTGCTCTCGAATCATAAACTTCACCCTTGAAAACTTCAGGAGCTATATATAAAGGGGTGCCTCTGATAGAAGCAGAAATACCTCTTATAAGCTCTCTTGCTATGCTGAAGTCTCCAAGCTTAAAGTTTTTATCCTTCGATACAAATATATTATCATCCTTAATGTCTCTGTGAATTATACCTTTTTTAGAGCAGGTGTCCAAAGCAGAACAGATATCCATGCCGATACTGATAATCTCGCCTATGGTAATATTGTGACTGTGAATATATTTATTCAACGGCATCAGGTATTCCATTCTTATAAGTATGTCCCAACCGACTTTATCCTTATAGATTTCAACCTTGTGGTCTTCATAGCTTACGATGTTGCTGTTTCCTCTTAAATTATAAAGCATAACTATTTCTTTTATTATACTTTTTACAGCATCCTCAAAATAAGGCTTCAGCAACGTTTCATCTTTCCCAAGGGTTGAAGTGGCTTCACGGTACTGTTCATCAGAAGGTATGCTTATGACCTTAAGGGCAGACTCATACTTAAAACCCCATTCCTCTTTGGAAATTTTAAAAACCTTTCCGGAGCTTCCCTGTCCGATGAATTCTTCTAAAATCCAACTTCCCCAGAAGGGTTCGTATTTTTTTATATAGCTTTCATTGTTGTTATGCATTAAAAATACCCCGAAATTCATTGATAAGTCTCATTAAGTTTCACTAAGTATTAGTAAAAATAAGAAGACAGTAGGAAATATTTCATTTGTTGCTGTTATCAATATTTAGAGTTTTAGAGGGTTACATTCTTAACCCTGATTTTAGCAATGAAATTCTATTCTGCATTTATATTATTACAAAAAAATTGAAAAAAATCAATATGCGCTTATTTTGAGTTTCCCCAAAACTAAAAACAAAAAGCTGAGGGAACTTTGAGCTTAAAGGCTTTGAAAACATCAAGTTGCTATGATGGAGGTGTCCTTTCCATGAATGAGCGGATAAATTTCAAAATAAGCTTAAAAATGTTAATAACTTTATTCTTAGGCTAATTCTAAAGATGTAAAAGTTAATTCCAGCTACTAACCAGGTTTGGATGGGGGCATGAAATGCGGAGGAATTCATTAGCGTTAAGACCCATAGAGTTGGCATGCGAAGAGAGCCTAGAAATTCCACGATTACGAACAGGATGTTCGTAAAACGTCCACATATACAGGGATGTTATGTAGGACGTGGTTCGTGGAATTTTTTAGCGAACGAGTATTGCCAACTCTTGGGTTAGCATTGAGTTCTGTAGCATTTCATGTCCACAGCCAAGCCGGAAGATTTAGCACTATATTAAAAAATGGGGAAACTCAAAAACTTGCTACTTTGATTGCAACCTTTAGCTATGATATGATATATGCGAATTCTATTAAGAAAGGGAGGATTTTATGAGTATAGAAAAGTTGAAACAGATAATTAATAACTCTGATAATATTGTTTTCTTTGGCGGTGCCGGTGTATCTACCGAAAGCAATATCCCTGATTTCAGATCGTCTGACGGATTATACAATACTGATAATAAACAACAATATACTCCCGAGGAAATGCTTTCCCACAGTTTTTTTATAAGGCATACAAGAGAATTTTATGATTTCTACAGGAGCAAAATGATATTTAAAGATGCAAAGCCTAATGATGCGCATATAGCATTGGCGAAGCTTGAGAAGATGGGAAAGCTAAAGGCGGTTATTACCCAAAACATAGACGGACTTCATCAGGCAGCGGGAAGCAAAGAGGTGTTGGAGCTTCACGGTTCGGTTCACAGAAATTACTGTATGAAATGCGGCAACCCCTTCGAACTCGATTATATAATTAATTCCACAGATGTACCTAAGTGCAGTTGTACAGGTATAGTCAAACCTAATGTGGTATTATATGAAGAAAGTCTTGATATGAATGTGATGGAAAAAACAGTATCATACATACGCAACTGTGATGTGCTTATAATAGGCGGCACCTCCTTGACTGTTTACCCTTCAGCCGGATTGGTTCAGTACTATGACGGAAATAAGCTGATTTTGATCAATAAATCGGCAACTCAATATGATAACAGAGCTGACCTTATTATATCGGGAAAAATTGGAGAAGTATTAAAACAAGCTGTATATATTCCTTAACACAAAAACTGTTTTCTTCACTGTTTTTTGGGTAACATTTTTATGTGTTAAAAGCCTTGAAATCCGGCAATTTTATGTATATTGACAATTAAAAAGCCATATGAGATAATCAAGGTTAATTTCAGAAAAAATTAAAATGAATACGTTTAAAAATGGGAGATTTTAGCTATGATTAGTAAAGTTACATCCAGAAACAGTAAATTGACACCGATAGAGTTATTGGTTCAAAAATTCGGCAAAAAGATAAATATGACCGATTCTTCAGATGCCGTTTTTAGGGATGCAAGCTGCAAAAACGCCATCGGTATTACCGGCCTTCCCATGCAGGCTCCAGTAATGCAGATATTGCTTGAAAACAGCAAGTTGGCGGATTTTATTCATGAGAATGTGCAGAATCAGTCCGTTTGCTTTGTAAAAGAAGATCCTGCGTTTTGTCTGGTGTTTGAGGATGGCAGGAAAACAAACTTGTCTAAGGAGCTTGATAATACTGTTCAATCCATTGTTGCAGATGTTCCATATTGGGCAGGTTATCTTACAGAAGAAGGAGAACATGTAATAGACCTTCTTAAGCCCTCTCCGGGACCTCATTTTTATGTGAATTTGCTCATGGGAAATCGGCTTGGATTCAACAGAACTTTGCAGACAACACCGAAAAGTGTTGTTGATAGATTCGGCAGGGGCTCCTTCCGTTCACATGCAGCAACTCAGGTATTGGCTACCAGATATGATATGCGCCAGGACGAAAACGGTTTTCCCGCCAACAGGCAGTTTTATCTGTATGAAGACGGCAAACAGATTTTTTATTCCGCCCTGCTCGATGACAATATAGTTGAAG
Source organism: uncultured Oscillospiraceae bacterium (assembly GCA_964409165.1). Taxonomy (GTDB): domain Bacteria; phylum Bacillota; class Clostridia; order Acetivibrionales; family Acetivibrionaceae; genus CAYPCH01. Next base: position 12,039 of record CAYPCH010000024.1, read on the forward strand.
CCACATGTACACATTCGTGTAACCGTACGGTTATTAAATATAAAACAGCGTGCAAACTGGAGATAGCAAGAACTATTTTCCTGATACCGCATAAAAAAGGATTCCCCCTTGCAACAGAATTGCAGAGAATTGAAATCAAGAACAACTCCGATAAGAAAAGAAATCTGTCTGTTACGTATACAGGGATGTTTGGGACAGGTGCAACTCATGCGGTTTTTGAAGACGTTACATATACAAATGTTATTATGCAAAGTGCCGCCCTTTATAACGAAAAGGGAGAATTTATCGGAATAACCCCGGATTATTATCCTGAAGAATTCAAGCAGGATACACGATTTGTTTCAATGATTGTCCGCAATGAAAAAGGGCAAAAATACCCTGAAAGTTTTTGTACAAATTATAATGATTTTGTGGGTAGCGGTACCTTGGAACATCCTTGTGGAGGATGCCGCCTGAATAATAAACTGAATCGTAAAGGTCCGGGCTTCTTTGCATTGGGTTCACCGCTTTTTGTTTGTGCAGGTGAAACAACTGTAATAGACACTTTTACCGGACTATCTTCAAGCAAGGATAATTCAAACTACAGTGACAAAACAATGTGCACTGAACTGGATAATTTGCTCATCTACTATGAAAAGAAGGAAGCTGTACAAGCAACTCTCGATGAAATAATCAGTTTTCAGGAAAATTACTGCAAATATTTTGAGTTCACAACAGAAAGCAAATTGTTCAATTCGGCATTTAATAAAAACTTATCCTTCCAAATTCTTTATCAAACGTTTATGTCCCGCTCCTTTTGTCAGACACAAAAAGGATACCGTGAGATTGGGTTTCGGGAAATTCAGGATTTGTTTGCTTCCATGTACTACTTTATCAGTATAGGCTATCAGGATTTTGTCAGAAATTTGTTGTTTGAATGGACATCAAATGTTTATAAAATGGGTTATGCGAACCATAACTTCTATTGGGTAGGAAAGCAACCCGGACTTTATTCGGATGACAGCCTTTGGCTTTTGCAAGCATATTACAGATACATTATTTTTACAAAAGACACTTCGGTATTGAATGAAGAAGTGGCAGTTGCCGATGGAAACAACGAAAAAAGAGCAGTTCGGGATACTTTGCAAGCCATTATTCAGTATTCAGCCAATATATCTGTTGGTGAACACGGACTTCCGCTGTTAGACCATGCAGACTGGAACGACTGTCTGAAAATTGATGATAATTATATAGACGGTGCAACAAAAGAGAAGTTGTATTTTAAACAGTTGCAAGAGAGAAACGGCAAGTATGGAGAACGCTTTTTGAGCGACTACTCGGAAAGTGTTATGAATGCTTTCCTTTTAAAGCTTGCAATAGATAATCTGGCTGCAATTGCATGTTTGGACGGAGATACGGAATTATCCCTGAAAATGAATGAAACTTCCAAAACAATTGAATCAAGAATACAACAACATGCATGGAAGGAAAATTTCTTTGCCAGAGTTCTATTAAACCGCTATAAAGATGGTTCATATACCTATATCGGTGCGAAAGGTGATAAACTTTCCGGTGAGCCGAGTTTTGACGGGGCATATTTCTTAAACAGTTTTTCCTGGTCGGTATTATCGGACACTGCAACAGATGAGCAAATAGGTATTATGGTGGATACCCTGAAAAAGTATTTGTTGACACCTTTTGGCTTGCGTGTAATATCTCCTGCCGATTTAAACAAGGTTGCTAAGGAAACGGCAACAGGTCATTATTTCTTTGGTGACAGGGAAAACGGCGCTGTTTTCAAGCATGCTACAATGATGGCGGCATCAGCATTGGCAAAAGGAGCCAAGGAGGTTAAGGATACAGAGCTGGCTAAAGAAATGACAAGGCTGGCATATTTCATGGCAGATTTGGTACTTCCGTATAAAAACCTTGAAAATCCGTTTGAGATTGCCGGTAACCCCAGGATTTGCACGCAATATATCAATACAGATACTGGAGAAAATATAGGACCTCTCTTAAGCGGTACAGCAACTTGGCTGAACTTGACGCTTATTTCTCTGGCTGGAATTGAGTATGTGAATGAAGGAATTTTATTTAATCCTATACTGCGTGAGGAAGAAGAGAAGCTGGAATATTGCCTGAAGGCGTCCAGATGCAAATATAAGTTTAGCATTACAAAGCCCAAGGGTTTTATGAGGATTGCCGATTCATCCTATGAGCTTGTAGTGGATGGAGAGAAGCTGGAAGGTTCCGTTATTCCCTTGTATACAGACGGAAAAGAGCACATTGTAACTCTTAAATTTAAATAAAAAATAAGTGAAATGATTAATAATTAAAAGCTTTGGGACACCGAATCCCTCGCTTTTTGCCGGATTTCCTTTCAGGAAATGACCCTAATAAAATTGAGTACCCTCGATGGATACTCAATTTTATTATAACAAGTAAACCTTTAGATAATTTTTTTAGAATCTACCACCCCTGCCACCGTGGCTTCTTCCACTGCTTCCTCTATGAGTGCTGCTTCTGCCCCCTCCTCCGCCTGAGGAGCTGCTTTCTATTTTGGTTTTTGTAACAGATTGCCGTATAAAGTCGTCCCTGCTTGCGGAAAGACCAAAGGAACCGTTTTCTTCATAGGTAAGGCTGTTTATTGTAACCTTGCCTTTACTGGAAAAGGTAAAGGCAAGAGTAATACCAATTGCCAGAGCAAGGGCAATTATATATACCAGCCAGGATGTTGCAAGATCAAACACCCTATCAAGGTAGGAGTAGCTAGGATAATAGCTATCATATTCCCTGTAACGGTTGGTCTGATCGGGAATACTGGTGTCCAATCTATACTGATTTTCGGGAACACCACTTTGGGCATAATGCCGTACATCGCCTATAAATGTTGTACCAGCCTTGTAGTATTGCCGGTTGGTGAGATAATTCGTTATATTATCTATCATGATGTCCAATCGTCTGTCTGTAAAAATGTCAATTGCCTTACCCGTTGTGGAAATACAGACTTCCCGTTCTTGCATATTTATAAGCATTAATAGACCCGAATAGTCACTGCCAACTCCATATCCATTGTAGTCATAAAAATCATCTGCAAATTCCATGGAAGTCTTGCCCTCTGTATTGTCAGTGATAACCAAAACAACATCAAGACCATAGTTGCTCCTAATACTGTCTATGTCGCCCTTAATCCATTCAATTTCATCAGCTGTAAGATAGTTGAGGTAATCTACAACATTCCCCGGGTTGTCGGCATGTGCGACTCCTGCGACAAGTACAAATAATATAACAAGTGAAAGAATAATACCTGTTTTCTTAAACAAATAGAGCACCTCCAAATACTGCGATTATCCATACTGCAACAAATATAGACGCACCCATCAGGATTTGTTTGAGCAGGCTGATAGGAGTATTCCCCACTACCTTGCCTGTCTGACCATTCACAATAAATATATGGTCTTTGCCCTTGTATTTGTTTATCATAAGATAAATAGGCAACATTGAGTACGACTCATCAACATTTAATAATTTAACCCGTCTGTCCCTGACGGTGAAGGTGGTATATCCTCCAACAGTACCTCTTAGTCTTGCCTCAATGTAGTCTTTTACTCTTCCGGTCATAGTGACTTCTGCATCAGAGGCTTCAACATCATATCTTTCCGCCATGAAACCCGACATGTACTTCATGGAAAAGCCTGTCATATCACTATATTGAAAAGGCTCTATCATGTGCATAAATTTATCGTCCAGCTTTTTCGACGCATCAACAGGAATTCTTTTATAACAGGCGTTTCCACTGCGTATAACCTTGTAATATTTCGTCTCAGTATACCTGTAATTACCCCTCCTCCAAGAACGAACTCTTGTGGCATCACCTTCTATAGTGCCATCGGCTTTACAGTCAAAAAGCCAAAAAGGAGCATATATTCCGGTTATCTTATCAATTTCATCTCTGGTTTTGAACTCGCTAGGAGCAAGAATCTTTTTACGAATCCACTTGCCGTATATATCTTTTGCCTGATCCTTTGTGATTTTAAAAGGGATCAGACTTTTCGGTTTGAAGCGACCGGAAAACCTTGTCTTGATTATGGCAGGACTCTTGCAATACAGGCAAAAGGTTGCTGAGGTAGTAGTGTCTGCTATCAATTCGGCACCGCAGTTGCTACATTGGTACGAATCCAGTTCAGGCATATCATGATCGGAATCTTTCTCATGCAAATTGGCATCAAGCTGGTCTATGTTGAATTCGTTTAAACAATAATGACACTTCCAGTTCTGAGTAGCGGGATTGAACTCTAAAGCTGCACCGCAGCTGAGACATTTGTAATCTTTTACTGAAGTCATGCGTTTCCCCCTTGCTTTACAAGAAATTCAGATAGTTTATTTAATTCATATAATTCAATAATGCCACAACAGGCATTTTTAGTCAACGAGCCAATTTATATGCAGTATGACTTCTAAAAATATAATATAAATCTTTTTAACTTATGCTATAATAATTATCATATTCTTATAAATTTTATTAAAGCGGATAGTTTTGGAGTTTATGGAATTTGTATTCATAGATAACATTCAGGATTGTCTACTGTAATATACGTATTGTAGTGTTCGTATTTTTTGCGGTGTTTGTATGTTTTGTGATGTTTATAATTTAGAGTCAGGCAGGTTTTATTATGTGCTTATTTAATCTTTTTGGCAGGAAAGCAAAAAACAAAAATGAATTCAAACAGTTGGATGCATCATGTAGTACTGCGTTTAAAGATGTGTTCAGCCGATGCCGATTTGATTTCGGTCGTGAGATGGTTGAAATAATGGACTTAAAGCCAGCATTAATGGAAAAATTAAATAATCCGGATAAAATTACCCCCGCACAGGGACTTATAGCCAAAAAGCTTCTCGAGCTTATGTGTGTGTATTTGAGGACTGCCGATACATATGTATCAATCAAAAAGGGCAAAAATACTGATGAAGAAAGCATGACAGAGTTAGAGGGCATAAAGGACAAGATAGGAAATGTTTATTCCCTGATAAATAAGCTAAACAAGCAGTTTTATCTGTGTTCGGACGACATGAGCGGAACCTCGGAAAGCAATGAGATAATTAATGAGGCAGAAGCACTTTTAACAGTAACAAAAAATATGTACAAACAAATGTAGAGAGACATTATGGATATATTTGAAAACCTCAGATTTAAATATGAGTTCAGGAAGCATCAGAACATGATGCTTCAGAAATTTGAGCAGAATAACAGGCAAAACAAAAAGAAAATATTCAAGTTCCATCTTGTATCGCCTCCCGGTTCCGGGAAAACAATAGTAGGACTGGAAATGGTGAAAAGGCTTAAAAAACCTACGCTGGTTATATGCCCAAACACAACAATTCAGGGCCAGTGGGTAGAAAAGTACAGCATGTTCCTACCGGAAGGTTCATCTTATGAGCTTCAAAGAGAAATAACCACACATACAGACAACTTAAAATCCGTAAATGTTTTTACATACCAGATGCTTAGTGTACCATGCGGAGATGATGATGCTTTTATAAGGCTTTCAGAGAACCTATGGGCTGAAACAGTAAGCAACAGTCAAGGTGTGAGCATAGAGGAAGCTCTTTTGAGGATCTGCAGGATGAGAGAAACCAATCCTAAAGTTTACAGGAAGGAGCTTTCAAAATTTAACAAAAAACTCAGGCAGAGCTTTTTAAATGAAGCAGACATAAGTCTGTCGCAAATTTTGCATCCAAACACGTTAATACTTGTCAATCGAATAAAAAAGCAAAATATTAAAACTGTTGTATTTGATGAATGCCACCATCTTCAAAGCTATTGGGCACTTGTAATGAAGGAAATAATAAGAGAAATTGATGCTGAGAATATAATAGGACTTACAGCTACTCCGCCTGTTGATGAAGATAAGGAAAAGCTGGAGTGTTATACTGCTCTTTTAGGAGAAATCGATTTTCAGATTCCGACTCCTTCTGTCATAAAAGAAGGAATGCTTGCTCCATATCAAGACCTTGTATACTTTTGCTCTCCTACTAAAAGTGAGCTTGATTATATTAAGAACTGTCATGAGAAGTTTAAACAACTGACAGATTTTTTCAATACTCCGAACAGTGATTTCTCTTACTGGATTTCTGACAGAATTATGAATAGGAAACTTTTATCCGGAAAAGAACAGGAATGGAAGAGTTTTTTTCATTCAAGGCCGCATTTTGCCATAGCCGGAATCAAATATCTTATTAAAAACAATAATAAAATTCCTTGGGATATTACAATAGTAGAGACAATGTACCTGCCTATGACCCTTGAGGACTGGCTTTGCCTGCTAGAGGACTATGCTTTGAATCTTCTGAAGCTGAGTTCCGATGATAAAGATAAAAGTTTGTTGATTGATATAAAAAATGCGTTAAGAAGCTTAGGGTACTTATTGACAGAGAAAGGCATAAGATCTCACAGTTCTCCGTTGGATAGAGTTTTAGCTTACAGCAAAAGCAAGCTTGGTGCTGTGAAGGAAATTTTAAAGCTTGAGATGGAGGAACTTGGAGATCAGATACGAGCTGCGATTATTACAGATTTTGAAATTTCAAATGCCCTATCAATAAAAAAGTCCGGAAGTGTAATGGATGAGGAATGCGGAGGGGCTGTAAGTGTAATGAAAGAACTTGTATCCGATGCTGCAACCGACAAGCTGGATCCGGTTATGGTTACCGGAAAGAGCCTCATTTGTGATGATGATCTAGCAGAAGAATATATACGTTCAGGCCTTGAATGGGCAAAAGAGCAATCTTTTGAGATCAGGCTTTCCATAGAGCCTGTTGAATTTGGTAAATTTGTCTCAATATTGGGCTCTGGCAAGGATTGGAATTCGAGAACGGCAGTACTTCTGACAACTTACCTTTTTGAAAAAGGAGTTATAAAATGCATTATAGGAACCCGCGGCCTCTTAAGTGAGGGATGGGACAGCATCAATCTGAATACTCTTATAGATTTATCGGCGGTTACTACATTTGCGGCGGTTAACCAGTTGAGGGGCAGGAGTATCAGAAAGTCGGAGGATGAGCCACGAAAAGTATCAAACAACTGGGATGTTATATGCATAGCTCCCGGCATGGAGAAAGGTTATAACGATTTAGGAAGGCTTTACAGAAAGCATGAGAAGTTTTATGGTCTTTGTGACGATGGTGAGATCCAGATGGGAATTAACCACATTGATCCGGCATTGTCACTCAATGACTTTGAGCTTACAATTGACAATATGCAGTCAATAAACACTAAGATGCTGGCTGTTGCAAGGGACAGAGAAAAAGCTTATGAAGCATGGAAGATAGGAATGCCGTTTGATAACAAGGATTTGGGATGCTGTGAGATAAAACTGGCAAAACCTATAAAAATGAAGGACGGGAGTGTGTTTACAGGCGAAAGGAGAATACTTAGAAGCAAAATAAACAGGAGCCTTATTAGTATTGCAGGAACAATTCTGTCAACAGTTGCCGTCGGTGCTTCAGTTGTTATGACACCTGTAGCCTTACCCGCATTAGGAATTCCGGCATTTTTAGGATTTAAAGCTTACAAGGGAGCAAAGGACATATGGATTTACGGAAAAGACAATTTTTTTCAACTAGCTATTAGGACCTCAATACATGATATAGCAAAATGTACACTTATGGCTCTTGTGGAATGTGAACTTATAGATGGGAAGCTTAATGAGGAAAACATAGTTATTACTGAACGTTCAGGGGGAATCATCCGTGTTTATTTGAACGCTGATGATAAAGACTCAGAGTTATTCTCTACAGCTGTATCCCAGATTTTTTCACCTATTGAAGACCAGCGGTATGCAATTCAGAGATTTAAAGTTGCAGTTCCGGAAGGAAGCTTTGACAAGTTCATATATCTTTTCCGGTATGGAACAAATAAATATCAGCCCCTTCTTTCGTGCTACCATCCTCTTGCGGATGTATTCGGAACAAAGCAGAAAGCTCTGGTATTCAGGAAGTATTGGAATAAATTTGTCAGCCCCGGAGATATAGTTTTTTTAAAAGGGTTGAACGGTCGCGAGATTGTAGAAAAATACGGTAGAACGAATCCACTAGGTGCCCGCAAAATCAATATGAAAATATGGAAATAGAGAGTGATAAACCCGAATTATTCACGGTGATCTGAAAATAAAATTCTACCCATCACTCTTTGTTTGTAGAGTTCAAAAATCACATATACTTTCGTTATTCATGCCCTCTTTCCTTAGAATTTCTTATATAAGTTATGATACAATAATAACAACCGTATGAAAAGTGAAATAGGTAATAGAATTTAATATAATTCATATGACTATAGTCATGAATTTTGTGAATATCTATCTCATTAGCAATTAAATATTAATATTAAATCTATGAACATTTTAGGATAAACTATATAATGAATATTATTTTAAGATATATCAAGAAAATGAATATATAATTAGTATATAATCATTATGTATTGAAAAATCTTACTTTATGATATTGTATTAAAGGAAATTAAGACACGATGTAAAATATTTATCACGTTCTATATTAAGTAATAAGGAGTAGATTATAAAATGCTAAAACTGGCTAAACATTTAAAACCGTTTGCAGGACTTATTCTCGCCGCTATAGGTCTGCTTTTCATACAGGCAATGTCCGATCTTTCGTTGCCGGATTATATGTCCCGTATAGTTAATAACGGTATTCAGCAAGGTGGAATAGAAAACGCTGTACCAGAAGCGGTAAGGCAGACACAGATGGACAAATTATTGATGTTTATGGATGATAATGACAGGCATGAAGTGCTCAAATTTTATGCCTTGGTTGATAAAACCGATCCGAATTATGAAAGATATGTCAACAGTTATCCGTTACTCGCAAAAGAACCTGTCTATGTCAAAATGGATACAAGCAAGGCAGAAATCGATAAGCTGAACCTCATACTGGGCAAAGCATTTATTGCTGTGGCCAGTATTGAAAAAATGGTAGCTGAAGCAAAAGACGGTCAAATTGATTTTAACGGTTTCAAGATACCGGCGAATCCTGAAAAAATGACGCCGGAAGAACGCACACAATTGAGTGCATTAACAAGTGAACGTTTTACGGCATTAGGTGAGGGTATGATAGTTCAGGCTGCTACCGAACCAATTAAAGCTGAATACAAAGCGTTAGGGATGGATACCGATAAACTGCAGAACAGGTATATCATAAATACAGGGATTATAATGCTTTTAATATCGCTGTTAAGTGCTGTATGTATTGTTTTAGTTGGATTCCTTGCATCAAGAACTGCCGCGGGAGTGGCAAAAAATTTAAGAAGAGATGTATTCACCAAAGTCGAGAGCTTCTCCAATGCAGAACTGGATAAGTTTTCTACCGCTTCACTTATAACAAGAACTACAAATGATATTACACAAATTCAAATGCTTACTGTCATAATGATGAGAATGGTCTTCTATGCACCTATAATGGCCATAGGTGGTGTAATCCGTGCTCTTGGAAAAAGTCCCTCCATGTCATGGATTATTGGCGTTGGTGTTTTAGCTGTTTTAAGCTTGATTCTTACAGTTTTCTTAGTTGCTACACCAAAATTCAAAGCCATTCAAAAGTTGCTTGACAGACTTAATCTCGTTACAAGAGAGAATCTTTCAGGAATGATGGTAATAAGGGCATTTAATACTCAAGATTTTGAAGAGGAGAGATTTGACAGGGCAAATAATGAATTGACTCGCACAAACCTGTTTGTTAATCGTGTTATGGTGACGATGTTTCCGGCAATGATGCTGGTGATGAACGGCATAACACTGCTTATAGTATGGGTAGGTGCCAATCAGATTGCAAAATCAAGTATGCAGGTAGGAGATATGATGGCATTTATGCAGTATGCCATGCAGATAATGTTTTCCTTCCTGATGTTCTCATTTGTATTTATTATGGTACCGAGAGCTTCTATAGCAGCTCAGCGTATTTCGGAGGTTTTAATGACGGAAACTGAAATCAGAGACCCGGAAAAGCCCAAAACATTTGGTAAAGAAACAAAGGGCATGGTTGAGTTTAGAGATGTGTCTTTCAGGTATGTCGGTGCAGAGGAAGATATGCTTAAGAACATAAGCTTTAAAGCCGTGCCAGGCAAAACCACCGCTATTATCGGTGCTACAGGTTCGGGGAAATCCACCCTTGTCAATTTGATTCCGCGTTTTTATGATGTTACAGGGGGGCAAATTCTGATTGATGGTGTGGATATTAGAGACGTAACGCAGCACAGCCTGAGGGAAAAGATAGGTTATATACCTCAAAAAAGTGTTCTTTTCAGCGGGACAATAGCATCCAATCTGAGATATGCCAATGAAAGTGCTTCTGACGAAGATATAAAAACTGCGGCTGAAGTTGCTCAGGCAATGGAATTTATAAATGACAAGCCTGAAGGCTTTGAAGAAAGTATATCGCAAGGCGGAAGCAATGTATCGGGAGGACAGAAGCAGAGACTGTCCATTGCCCGTGCATTAATGAAAAATCCTGAAATCTTTATATTTGACGACAGCTTTTCTGCACTGGATTTTAAGACAGATAGGACATTAAGACATGCAATGAAAAATCATACTAAATCAAGCACGGTTATTATTGTTGCACAGCGTATTTCAACCATTATGAACGCTGAGCAGATAATTGTACTTGATGCGGGCAGAATTGTGGGCAAAGGAACGCACAGAGAGCTTATGGGAAATTGCAGTGCTTATCAGGAAATTGCCTTATCCCAGCTTTCAAAGGAGGAATTGGCATGAGTGCAGATAATAATAAATTTAAAGAATATCAAGGGACAGATAAGCCCAGACCAAGAATGAGACCAAGGGGCGGGATGGGGCACGGACCGCATGGTATGGCAGGAGGCGGCGAAAAGGCTCGGGACTTTAAAGGAACAATGAAAAAACTGAATAAGCACTTGGCAGTTTATAGGATTTCAATTATAGTCGTAATCTTTTTTGCTATTCTCAGTGCCGGATTTTCGATACTGGGTCCGAAAATTTTAGGTGGCGCTACCACCAAGCTTTTTGAAGGAGTTATGGCTAAAATACAGGGTACCGGTGGCATAGACTTGGGTGCTATAGGAGTAATACTTGTATGGATTGCAGGTTTGTATATATTAAGCTCTGTATTCTCCTATATTCAAGGCTGGATTATGTCCGGAGTCTCAATGAAAGTCAGCTACCGGTTGAGGGCAGATATCTCCAAGAAGATGAACCGTATGCCATTAAAGTACTTTGACGGTACCAATCATGGAGAGGTATTATCCCGTGTTACCAATGACGTTGATACTTTAAGCCATACACTCAACCAAAGTTTAGGACAGATTATAACATCCGTAACAACTGTTTTAGGGGTTATTATTATGATGCTGACCATAAGCTGGCAGATGACGTTAATAGCCCTCGGTACCATTCCATTGTCAATGGTGATCATAATGATAATTGTAAAGCATTCACAAAAATATTTTAAACAGCAGCAGGACTTCCTTGGAAATTTGAATGGCCACATTGAGGAAATGTTTAGCGGACACATAGTAGTAAAAGCTTTTAACGGTGAAAAGAAAAGCGTTGAGAAGTTTGACACTTTGAACAACCGCCTTTATGGGTCAGCATGGAAATCACAGTTTCTGTCCAGTATCATGATGCCTCTCATGAACTTCGTGGGAAATCTGGGTTATGTTGCTGTAAGTATATTGGGAGGATATCTTGCAATAAAGAATGTTATTAAGGTCGGAGATATTCAGGCATTCATACAGTATGTGCGCCAATTTTCACAACCCATTTCGCAGATAGCCAACATATCCAACATACTCCAGCAAACAGCCGCTTCAGCAGAACGTGTTTTTGAGTTTTTAGAAGAGGAAGAAGAAGTACCTGAAACTCCAAAGCCGGTTAAGCTTAAGAACGTAGAGGGAAGGGTTGAATTTAAGGATGTGCGATTTGGATACAATTCGGATTCCATTATTGTTAATGATTTTTCTGCTTTGATAAATCCTGGACAGAAGGTTGCAATAGTGGGACCTACAGGTGCAGGGAAAACTACTGTTGTAAAGCTTTTGATGAGATTCTATGACGTGAGCGAGGGGAAAATACTTATTGACGGGCATGACATCAGAGATTTTGCCCGTAAAGACTTGCGTGATATGTTTGGTATGGTTCTTCAGGATACATGGCTTTATAACGGCAGCATTATGGAAAATATACGATATGGGCGTCTTGATGCAAAAGATAAAGAAATTATCGCAGCTGCAAAGGCAGCGCACGTTGACAGCTTTGTCCATAACCTTCCCCACGGCTATGATATGGTGCTCAATGAGGAAGCTTCAAATGTATCTCAGGGACAAAAGCAGCTTATTACAATTGCCAGAGCAATTCTTGCAGACCCAAAAATACTTATCCTTGATGAGGCAACAAGTTCAGTTGATACCCGTACTGAGGTACAGATTCAAAAAGCAATGGATAACCTTATGAGAAACCGCACAAGCTTTGTTATTGCACACCGTTTGTCCACTATAAGGGACGCTGACCTCATACTTGTTATGAACCAGGGTGATATTGTTGAACAGGGAACCCATAAGGAACTGCTTGAAAAGGGCGAGTTCTACGCCAACATTTACTACAGCCAGTTTGAAGCACGTAAAGTTGGGACAGCTATTTAGATGTAAAATCTTTATCGCGTTCAATATAGTCCGAAGCTTTTTACCGGATTTTCTGAAAGGAAATGACACTAAAAAGACTCAACCAGTGTAAAACACTAAAGGTTGAGTCTTTTCATATTCATAGCACGAGTAAACATGAGCAAAATTATTGATTGCCTAAAACCGTCTCCGGCTGACTAACTCACTTAATTTGTTCTATGGTATACTCATCCTGTAATTGTGTCACTATGCCGGTTTCGCCAACCATATGCCCTGCACCAACTATAATAAAGTATGTCTTTCTTGAAGGATCTGCAAGATATTCTCTGGCCTTTTGTGTCATATTATTATTTCTTGTGAGCCATAGCTTTTCATTGAATTCTTTTCCTTCTTCACTGTCATCTTCACCAGTTTCTAAAAGTTTAGCGAGCTCTTCCATGTTTCCTTTTTTCCAGTATTCCATTATCTTCGCAATAACATCCATTGATTGTTCCTGCACTTCACTCTCAGGACTTAAAACGCTTTTCAAATAACTCAATTGCAACTCATCAGAGAATGAATCAAACATGTCTATCTGAAATTTCATACCTTCTATTTCTATGATTTCTTTTTTACCTGTAGCCTTTTCAAGGAAAAATAAATCAACCCCAAGATTTGCACTAAGATTTGCACCACCCTGCGCATTATCAGTCAATTGCAGAGTCTGAGCAAGCATTGCAGCGTACCAGGGCTTAAATTTATTATACATTTCAGCTGGAATATTTAAAGGCTTTATAAACTCCACAAAGCGTTCATATAAATCTTGAGGTATTTTTTGGTCAAGAGTATTTTCATCTGCATACATCATCATCTGCTGCATGTATTGCACACCTTCTTGCGAATTTGCAATATCAGCTTCCACTGCCATAGCATCAGATTCTTCATAGGCACTCAAAATAGCTTTGGACAACGGATATAATGATGGGTCTGCCATATGTATAGAGCCTAGCAAGTAAATAGTGCTATCTTCATCACTCACTTTCCAGAATGCACCTTTTGATTCGCTATTGGATTCATATATAACAAACTCATAAACATTCTTTGCAAAAACCATAAGCTCCTGCCTGCTACAAATACTGTCAAGGTCTAGAACATCATTGCTTCTACCCTTTAATATGCCTTTTGAAACTGCATATTTTATTATACCGAGTGACTCCCCGGAAATTTCACCTGCATCGCTGAAAGCAAGATTTATATCCGCTTCGTAATTAAAATCGGGTTGGGTCGATTTTATTGTATTGTATAAAGCTGTTACCATTTCCAGCCTTGATACTTCACTTTCAGGTCCGAATTCCCCTGTCCCGTTCAATATATCAGCTGCATAAGCCTTTCGTACTGCTTCACTGTTTGTGTCACTAAAAGGGCTTACGTCAATTGGTGTAACCATATCACCCGTTAATTTCTCATAAACACTTCCGCATACTGAATACAACTCTTCTCTGGTTACCTTTGAAGCATACTTACTGTACATTTCCTGCTCAGCAAGTCCATAAATAGCTGACCAACCAACACTTTCAACAGCCCACTCACTAGGCTGCTCAACAGGTGCAGATATTACCTGAACTTGTTCCTGTGCAAATACGCCCATTTGAACAGTTAACATCATCATAATTGCAATTAAAATTGCTGTCGTCTTTGTTGCTTTTTTCATCTCATTTCACATCTCCTTGTTAATTTTTGCATTATAATCTGCATAATTGGATTATAACGTATTACAAATTGAATGTACAAGCATTTTTGAAAAGAGTTAAGTTTTTGTAGAAGCGGCAGTTGCCTAAAGTATCAATTTTCGAATTATGTAGTTAAGACTCAGCACATCCAATATGGAAAGCATTAAATGTATTTACTCAGTTTTTTAATAATGTTTTTACAATATAGCACAACTTCTTGCTAAATTTGTGTGCACTGCTATATTATATTGCATAAAGGAAATTGAAGTGCGATGTAAAATCTTTATCGCATTCAATATAAGCCATTAAGGTGCTACCCACATTACCTTGTCGAATTTATTTGGAGAATTTATTTCACAACTATATGAATCTTTATTAAGCTGTTTACTCATTTCTCTCTGATAATTGCTGTAAAGAATTTGGTGTTTTGGTGAATTTGGATCAAAACAGTGTGCAATTGCTTCAAATTGCTCTATTGCAGACGGAAGTCTCCAATTAAAAAGGAACCCACCGTTAATGGTTTTTAATTCGTTACCAGAAACCTCATTAAAACTATTAGTCATTTAAACATCTCCTTTTTATACATATTTATGTTTATTATGGATTCTTGTTTTATAACAACTTTAGTAGTGCTACACAAATTTAGACAAAATTTTATTTATGTAAAATGTTTACTTTATTTTTAATCTATTAAACTCATCTTTTCCAGTAACCAACGCAGAATGCTTTTTGATTTTGTTACAACTTGTGCTTCACACACCATGCCAACCCGTATTTCTTTTATATCCCCCTTGTAGCTCTCTAATTGAGTTTCTTCAAGTGTCGCTTCTACAAGATAGTAACTTATTCCCATTTGGCTGTCCATTCTTGCATCAGTGCTTATTTTTTGAACTATTCCTTCGGCTTCTCCATATTCTCTAAATGGCAATGCAAGAAACTGATACTTTATTTTTTGTCCAATTTTAATTCCTGCTATATGCTCATTGGGAATCATCAACTGCACCCTGTATTCAGTAGAAACATCAGGAACGATGGTTGCTATTTCAGTTCCACTATGCAAAATGTCTCCCTGATTTATTTCATTATAAAGGTTTACAATTCCATCTATAGGAGATTGCACAGTGGCATCAGCTGTGCTGATTTTAACATTTTTAAGTGCCAATTTTGCAGCATCAAGATTATTTGTATTTATTGAATACTCATTTTCTGTTTGAACAAGTATGTCAACTTTCATTTTTTCAAGCATAAGGTCTTTGTCTACCATTTTTCCATTATATGCCTGTGTAACTGCTCTCGCTTTTTCTATTGAAGCTGTTAGCTCTTCAATACTCTGATTTGTTTGTCTTATTGATGATTTCAGGTTTGATGCATATTCACTTCTATATCGACTCAAATCCAATTTTGCAGTGTCCATTTGAGTTTTTGCATCATCTAAATCCTTTTGTGATACTGCTCCGGCTTCATAAAGTTTTTTTATACGTTCATAATCGTTTTCTCTTTGACTGTTTATCATCTCAAGCTGTTTAACATCCATATCATATTCAGCATAACGATTATAATATTCTATATCTGTTTCACTAAATAGATTTTTATTTTCGTTAATAGATTTTTCTAAAATTCTATATTTTTCTAGAATTTCTTTATCCTTTTGCAATCTGCTCTGACCTAATTTCAGATTCACATTGGAATCATTTTTATATTGTGAAAACTCAATACTCTGATTCTCATACTGCTCTATACTTACCAATCTATCTATTTCATATTTTCTATATATGTTATGATAATCAAGTTCATCTACATTTGTATTGTCGAATAAGTTTTTATCTTCAATTATACTCTGTTTTAGCTTTAGCAGATTACTGTTTTCAATTTCAAGCTTCTTAACTCGTCTCTCCAACTGCTCTTTCTCTGCCATAAGTCCACCGGTTTCAATTGTATATAGTATGTCGCCTTTATTTACTCTCATTCCTTCCTCAAAATACACTTCATCAACTCTTCCGCTAACTGAATTTCTGATGGTACTTATTCTTTCTCCGGGTCTTACTGTTCCTGTTGCCTTTACATACTCTTCAATTTCACCAAAGTATGACCATACTAAAGAAACTACAAGAATGGCAATTAATATATAAGCAAACCACGTAAGGAAAAAGTGAGGTTTTGATTCTAACATTTCTCTACTATCTGTAATGTCCTTCATGTCCTGAATATAAGTTTTCATTTTTTCTCACCTTCCTTTACTGCGGCCGACTCAAAAAACCCTCCTACAAATGGAACAAAAGGTGCTGCTTCTTTATTTTCTTGAGCTCTATTTTCTGCTATTTCCGGCAATTGTTCTTTCCATAACTCATAATAAAAACCTTTACTGTTCATTAATTTTTTATGAGTGCCACTTTCAACAAACTCACCCTTGTCCATAACATATATCTTATCGCATCTCATAATTGTAGATAGTCTATGGGCAATTATTAGGGTTGTAATTCCTTTTGTATGCTCATTTATTGTCCTTTCGATAGCCTTTTCTGTAATTGAGTCTAAATTACTGGTGGCTTCATCCATAATAAGTATGTCTGGTTTTTTTAGCAATGCCCTTGTAATTGAAAGCCTTTGTTTTTGACCTCCTGAAAGGTTTGCTCCGTTTTCCTCCAACATAGTTTCATAGCGCAAGGGCATAGAATTTATAAACTCATGTGCCTTTGCCATTTTTGCTGCTTCAATTACAGCTTCCATATCAGGATTTTCCACACCAAGAGTAAGGTTCTCATAAATGGTTCCACTAAATAAAAATACATCCTGTGATATATATGATATTCTGTCACGCAGGTAATTCATATTAATGTCATTTATATTACAGTCATTTATAAGGATTTCACCCTTTTCTACTTTATAAAGGTTTAAAAGTAGTTTTACTAAAGTTGTCTTGCCTGACCCGCTTTCTCCGACAAAAGCAATTTTTTCACCACTGCCGACTTTCAAGTTTACATTTTTTAATACAGGCTGACGTGTTCCATATCTAAAATCAACATTCTTATATTCAACAGTTCCTTTTAATGTAGCAGGAACAATCTTTTTATCTTCATTTTCACTTTTTTCAAGCTCCAGGTCTAATATTTCTCCGAGTCTATCGGATGCAACAATTGCCGTTTGCATCATAGGCTGTAATTCAATAAGGTTTTTTATTGGGTCAAGAAAATATGCAAGTAGTGCATTAAATGCCAGAAGTTGACCTACTGTCATTTCTCCTTTCAAAACACTATATGCTCCCACCCAAAGGATTGCAACGCCACCTACCAAGCCTACAAAGCCACTTAATGAACCTTTTAAATTATATATCCATCCGCCCTTAAATATGCTTCTTAGAAGCTTTATAAACTTTTTC
The DNA here is from genome assembly GCA_964409165.1 of uncultured Oscillospiraceae bacterium. Taxonomy (GTDB): domain Bacteria; phylum Bacillota; class Clostridia; order Acetivibrionales; family Acetivibrionaceae; genus CAYPCH01. The sequence continues at coordinate 29,767 of CAYPCH010000024.1, forward strand.
TCTGTTTCAATATTTGCTTTTCTTTCTGCATTAAAAGACTTTATTGTCTCTATTCCATTTAATGATTCTACCAAGTATGATGTAAGCTGTGCATTATCTTCCATCTGTTTTCTGTTTATGTCGCGTATGGGTTTGTTAAACACAAAGACTATAATTGCATACGCTACTACCATCAAAAATGCAATTGCAAATAAAAATGAATTTTGAGTATATAGGATGATTCCGCCTGCTACCGCCATTAATGTATCTATCATGATAGTAAGTGTAGCACCTGATATAGCTTCCCTTACCTTTGATGCATCCATAAACCTTGATATGATTTCTCCAACCTTTCTAGTGCCAAAGAAATTCATTGGAAGCTCCAAGACATGATTGTAATATCCAAGTATCAGTGATATATCAAGCTTCTGGCTTAAATATACCATCAAATGTGTTCTAAACGCATTCAACAAAATCTTAAATAAATTTAGAAGGATTACACCTATAGATACTATATGTAATGTTTTTGTCAGATTATTTGGAATTATGTCATCCATCATAAACTTAAAATAAAATGAGCCCAGTATACCTAATACAGTGTATATAAGAGATGTAAAAAATATATTTATAATCAGATTTTTTTGAGGAAGTAAAAGACCAAAAAACCTTGAAAATATACTCTTTGTTTCATCTCCTTTTTTAAAAGTTGTTGAAGGCACAAGCAGTATTAAAACACCTGTCCATAGTTTAAAAAACTCTTCCGGTGGATATTTAACCATACCTTTTCCAGGGTCTGCAACAATAACTTCTTTCTTAGTTATTTTATGAATTACAACATAGTGCAGGAGGCTTCCATCTACAACAACATGAGCTATTGCAGGTAATGGAAATTCAGAAAAAAAAGCCTCCTGATCACCACGGACAGCTTTTGCAGTAAATCCAAGCTGCTCTGCTGCCTTTATGACACCATATGCATTTGTTCCCTGCTTATCAGTCCCAGCCACTTCACGTATCTTTGTAATTGGTATTTTTAAGCCATATTGTTTACTTATCGTTGCAAGACATGCTGCCCCACAATCTGTTATGTCATATTGCTTTATGCAATGGTATTTCTTTAGTAACACTTTTCTATACCTCACAGTTTAATTAATTCAAAGCTTGTCAATTTATATAATAACCATTAATATTTAGTTACTAATATCTAATGCCTAAATACACAATAAAAAACGAAAACTTAAGACGTATTATTCCTTAAACACTATATTGATGCAGATTTTAGAAGGATTAAACAAAATCTAGCTTCTATTTTCTTAGTATGCGGCAAAACCTAATTTGTTATCTATATTTACTTATTGTTCAATTTATTCTTTTAAAAACTGCAATGCCTCATTCAGCTGTAACTCTTTATCCTGACTTCTTGTTTTTTCCCTAGAAGATTCATCTTCTATTTGTAGATAATATTCCTCTGTATGACCAATCTCAATATCAGGCTTTATTCCATCTGCGTCTATAGGCTTCAAGTTTGCACCTTCCATAATAGAATTAATAAAAATCATTGCTGACTTGTCTTTAAAACTTCTAATAGAATATGATACCTTTTTACCATATGTATTAGTACCTATTTTTGTAACATTGTTCAAATTCTCATCTAATGCTATAACAAAAAGCTCGGAAACACTAGCAGTATCATTATTAATTAATAATACTATTTTATCAAATACTAAAGGGTTTCTATTCTTTGAAGTATATTTTTCTTTTTTGTCTATATAGTCTAACTGATAAATAGTTTTACCCTGATCAAGAAACATGTTAGCAACTTTCTTTAGCTCATCAAAACTTCCCCCTGTATTATCTCTTAAATCTATTATTATTTTTTTATATTTTTTCATTTCTTCAACACAATTATTGATTTTGGAATAAGTAATTCCATCATAAAAGTGTTTTATATCAATATAATATATATTTTCTTCTATTTGATAGCTTGATATGCTCTCTGCTTTATCTTTTCTTGTTTCATAGTATTCATCCATAAACTCTTTCGATAAAAAAGCATTATACCTTTTGTTTTTTTCATCTTCATATTTGGATAAATCATTTAAAACAGTAGTAATAATATAATTATCAAAATCAGAATCTAAATCATCTGTATAGTCATCACCCAAATTTTCCTTCAACAATTCTTGCAATATAGTTTTATTATAATAATTATTAAGGATATCATTTTTAAGAATTGCTAATTTCCCATTGTTGCCCAATATCAAATCTTTAAGCATTAAAAAAACAAATACACTAGCAAATCCTAAAACTAACCCCCATACTGTTTTATGTTTCTCCATGATATTCCCCCTAAGTCACTTTTTGGATTTCGCAACTGAATAATATAAACAATTACTACACTTTCATTACTTTCAACTTTATTATCAAACATATACTTTCTCTAAAACCTTAGTTATAACATATATCAGTAACAGGCGTTTCAAGAAATGATATTTCTGAAACGCCTTGAATAAAAGTTAAGAATTACTTCTAAAAGTTAAGAATTACTTCTAATTGTATAGTTTTTCTCCAAAACTTTTTATAGAAGACCCAACAGTTTTTATTCCATCTCCCGCATGCTGTACTATATTCTTGCCTGTTGTTCTTCTAACAACTTCATTTGCAACTATTGCAACTCCGGCTCCGATTAAAAATGGCACTATAACGGCTCCGCCATTAAGATTTAATGCTTCATCTTCGCTAATGTTAGTAAAAGAGCTGCTATTAACTTTTATATCTTTTCTCATATTGTATCACCCCCTATAAATGTATATATAGCCATTTAATATTTAATTTACCTTCTTAAAAAATCACCAACAGCCACCAATCCATCTCCAGCATGTTGTACTATATTCTTGCCTGTTGTTCTTCTAACAACTTCATTTGCAACTAATCCAACTCCAACTCCGATTAAAAATGGCACTATAACAGCTCCGCCATTAAGATTTAATGCTTCGTCTTCGCTAATGTTAGTAAAAGAACTGCTGCTAATTTTTATATCTTTTCTCATATTATACCACTCCTTGGTAATGTATTATAATTTTTTGTTCAACATTGTCTTTAAATGGTTTTATCTGGTATGACTTGTGATTGTCAATGTCTATGGCTATTTTGAAAGATAATCTCCAACAGTCTGTAACCCATTTCCAACTGTACTCATTGCTTTACCTGCATAATAAGATGCATTTTGTGGTATAGACTTTCCAGTTGACCTTTTAACACCTTCATTTGCAAATTCATATGCAAAATAACTAGCTACACCCACACCAATAGCAACTAATACAGGTACAACAATTGCTCCCCCGTTGATATTTTCAGACTCAAATTCAGTTAATTCGTTAAAAGTTTTATTTTTAATGAATTCCATATTAAAATCTCCTTCCTCACTTTAAGAATAAGATAATTGCTTACTTAAAAACTTTGTCAATTGCATCCCATGCATGTTCTGAAACACTCTTGCCTGACAACTTCTTTACACCATAATCTACCGAAGCCCCTATTGCTGTGCCTACTAAACCTAACACAAAAACACCTACAACACCTATTCCACCATTAATATTGGTTGTTTGATCTTGGTTCAAAACAAAAAAACTCTGATCTTTTAAAGCATTTGTTTTCATTGAACTTGTCCCCTTTCGTCTTTTGTCTTTTATCTTTTTTAATTAATATAACAAGACACTCCTTCGATAGTCGACATTTCAAAATCATGTTTTGTTATTCTGTATATATCAAACTGCTTTTGCAGTTAGATAACGTAATTATATTCCACGCAATATTAAATAAATATGAATCAAGTCCAAACACAACCAATCTTACAACACATTCTCACTTACACCCATATACACATCTATACTCGTGTCTGGTCTAAAATCTTTAACTGTAACATTATATCCTGTTGTTATCTGCTGTAAATTATTTTCCTTAATATATGCCATCATCTCATTGTATACATTTTGAAGATTGGATGGATTCCCTTCATGTCTTACATACACTGCGTTTACCAATCTAAATACAGGCTTTAGTTTATATTCAGATGGTAATTCAACTATTTTGTCCATGGGCACAAGTATTTCCATATCTAACGTTCCATCTGAATCTATTGAATATGTAGTAGTAGCTATATAACCTGATTTCTTTATTCCATTTGCTTCAAAAAACTGTCCTATTTTAGCCATTTCCTTTTGCATATCTTCCTGAGTCATTTTCTTTCTTAATGAAAGAACATTTTTTAATTCTAATCTTTTTCCTATTTCTATAACTGCCATCTGATAATCAACCTTTCTCGTTAAACAATTTACCATAATCGTTAATAAACACTTCGTTTTGGAATCAATTTCTATAATTAATATAACATACTTCTTTTTTGTACACTAGTGCCATTGGTCACGACTTTTTCATTTTAAACGTGACTTTAGTCACTTTCTTTTTTCAAAAAACGTGACTAAAGTCACGTTTTCCCTTATATTTCCTTATTGCACGTTGCAAATGCAACTGGTTTTCAGCATTAAAGCACTTCTCTCTTGTAACCAATCCATATTAACACCGAATCCAAAGTATTTCTTATTTTTGTAAAACATACCCACCACTACCTATTATGATATTGCTTTAGTAACACTTTTTCTATACCTCATAGTTTAATCCCAAAAACTACCGGGGGGCTTTTCTTGCTAATTGTAGATTTTGTTGCATTTTTTACACCTGTCCATAGTTTAAAAAACTCTTCCGGTGGATATTTAACCATACCTTTTCCAGGGTCTGCAACAATAACTTCTTTCTTAGTTATTTTATGAATTACAACATAGTGCAGGAGGCTTCCATCTACAACAACATGAGCTATTGCAGGTAATGGAAATTCAGAAAAAAAAGCCTCCTGATCACCACGGACAGCTTTTGCAGTAAATCCAAGCTGCTCTGCTGCCTTTATGACACCATATGCATTTGTTCCCTGCTTATCAGTCCCAGCCACTTCACGTATCTTTGTAATTGGAATTTTCAAACCATACTGTTTACTTATCGTTGCAAGACATGCTACCCCACAATCTGTTATGTCATATTGCTTTATGCAATGGTATTTCTTAAATGGATTTTTTAACATCTTCTCCCCCAAAATATATTTTAACTCTACTATAATTAAAAATTAGGTTGATTTACAAACTTAGTTCTTCTTTATAAATTAATTTAAGTTATGTATATCAAATTTCATAGTTTTATGTCTTTGACATTTCTCCTAGGAGACCTGTCAAAAAGTCGGTTTTCAAAGAGTTTGCGGGATATATTTACATAACAAATCCGCCAGTTATGCGACTTTGTGGCCTGGGATAAAATTGAATTCCGACTTTTTAAGGAGTTTTTGACAACCCCCCTAGTATTTTTCTGAATAAATATATATAGTCACTTTCTAATAACTTATCAAATCCTACACATTTTTCACCAAAAAAAAACTCAACAGTTACCAAATCTTCTGGTACTCCTCTAAATCTTTTTACTTCTTTAATGCTACTTATATTAGCATATTTAATTTCATCAAATCCACTTATAAATGATTCATTTGAAAAGACAACAATTCTATCGATTATATACGCCTTGATAACTATTGAACCCATTCCTAGAATGCAAAAAAACACCAAAGCTTTCAGTTTTATTTCTTCTATGCTACTTATATTACTAATCCTGAATTATTCACGGTGATATGAAAATAAAATTTCACCCATCATTCTTTATT
>CAYPCH010000025.1:0-34031 GCA_964409165.1 uncultured Oscillospiraceae bacterium
TGTGAGCAACCAGAGCCTCAAAATACTATAAGTGGGAAAGTTGAGTTAATAACTATGCATTTATTATAGAAAAATAATGTTGAAATATAAGCCTTATGTGTTAAAATAATATATTGAACATTATATATTACGAAACATATTACATATAGAGTATTTTGGAAGGTTTAAGGAGAAGGAATGATGGAAGGTTTATTGGACTATTATAAAAAGCAGTTTGGGATACATGAAAAAGTTATAGAAATTGTTACTTGTGCACAGAAGGAAACCCGGCAGGCATTTGACAGAATTGATTGTATAAAGGAACTTAATCAAATAAAAGTGATTAAGGCTATGCAGGACAACAACCTCAGCGAGACCCATTTTCCGGGAACAACCGGCTACGGTTACGGTGACAGGGGAAGAGATGTTCTTGATTCCGTTTACAGGGATGTTTTCAAGGCTGAAGATGCCATGGTAAGGCATCAGATAGTATCAGGAACCCATGCTCTGGCACTTTGCATGTATGGCAATTTAAGACCGGGGGACGAGCTTTTGTCTGTTACCGGTAAACCCTATGATACTTTAGAAGAGGTTATTGGAATAAGGGGAGAGGGTGGAGGCTCACTAAAAGAGTTTGGAGTAACTTACAAGCAGGTTGATTTGTTGGATGGCGGAAAAATTGATTTTGAAGGAATTGAAAAGGGTATAAATGACCGGACTGCCATGGTTCTTATACAGAGGTCAAGAGGGTATGACTGGAGACCATCACTGTCGATGGGAGATATTGAGAGAATTATAAATGCTGTGAAAACAAAAAAAAGCAGTGTTGTCGTTCTTGTGGACAACTGTTATGGGGAATTTGTAGAAGACAGGGAGCCGGTTGAAGTGGGTGCGGATCTTGTGGCTGGGTCACTGATAAAGAACCCCGGGGGCGGTCTTGCTCCTACAGGGGGATATATAGCAGGAAATAAAAAATGTGTTGAAAAAGCGGCGTACAGGCTTACAACACCAGGGCTCGGCAAAGAGGTAGGTTCATCTTTAGGACATAACAGGCTAATGTTCCAGGGACTGTTTTTATCCCCTCATGTTGTTGCTGAAAGCTTAAGAGGTGCAGTATTATGCGCCGAAGTTATGAAACGCTTAGGCTACGAGACAAGCCCGGGATCATGTGATAGAAGGGGAGATATAATCCAGGCAGTGAAGTTTGATAATCCTGACAGCCTTATAGCGTTTTGTCAGGGAATTCAAAAGGGTTCACCGGTAGATTCCTTTGTTACACCTGAACCTTGGGAAATGCCGGGATATGAGCATCCTGTCATTATGGCAGCCGGTGCATTTATTCAAGGGTCATCTATAGAACTTAGTGCGGATGCACCTATCAAAGCTCCTTACATTGCATATATGCAGGGGGGACTTGTGTATGAGCATGTTAAACTTGCAATTATGATTTCCCTGCAAAAAATGCTGGATAAAGGTATCATCCGAATATAACCCTGGAGGGGATAGATATGGGTACTAAACAAAAAGAAAAAGCATCAAAGAGAATCAAGCTGGGTAGCTTATTGGTGATGCTTTTTTTGCTTTTGTACATTCCTTCTGTTATAATGTGGGCATATGGCAACAATGTCAGTACTGACATTGTAAGAATGGGGGAAATTGAGGATTCTATAAATACCGATGCATATATAATCAGGGATGAAGAGGTTCTCAATTCACCTATTGATGGGAAATGTATAAAAAGCGTTCTGGACGGAGAAAAAATAAGGAAGGATACTACTGTTGCAACTATATTGAACAAATCATCAGAGGAACTATTGGCAGATATGAAAGCGTTGGATTTGAGCATAATAGAAATGCAGAAGAAAGAGATGGACAACCGAAACTTTTTCTCTGAGGACATAAAAAAGATTGACAAGGAAATAGAAGAAAAGCTTCAGACAGTTATATTAAAGAGCAATACCGGAAACTTACTTGAAGTAAGAGGGATTAAGGATGAAATAGACGAATTGATTCAAAAAAAAGCAACAATTGCAGGGGATCTAAGTATATCCAATGTCCGGCTTAAATCGCTCAAAAATGAAAAGATGATTTTGCAACAAAGGATAAATGAAAATACTAAAAAGATTGTATCCATTACTTCAGGTATTGTATCGTATATTGTAGATGGGTATGAAGATGTATTGAACCCTGACAAAATAAGCAGTTTAACTGTAGCTGAACTTGAAAAATTAAAAGTAGTTAGAAAAAACTCAGATAAAGATAATATTAGTGTCAAAGCGGATAAACCGGTTGCAAAGATAGTCAAGGGAATAGATTACTATATTGTTTTTGCTCTTGATTCAAGGCAGTCAGAAGATATAGAGGAAGGTAGAGGATTTGACATAAGGATTAATGATATGGATAAGGTGATTAGAGGAAAGGTCTTTTTCAAATCAGAGCCAATGGAAGGAAAATATATAATAGCAATTGAGGTTGATAAGGCTCTGAGTGAGACCGTCGGATTAAGAAAAATCAGCGTTGATTTGATAAAAAGCTATTACAACGGGCTCAAAGTACCGGTTCATAGTCTTAGAAACATAGATGAAAAGAACAAAATTGCTGATATTTTTTTGGTAAAGGCAAACCGTGCAAAAAATGCAAAGGTTCAAATCGTGGGAATAAATAACGAGTTTGCAATAATAAGTGATCCTGGCATTAAATTTAACGATGGAGTGAGCTTGTATTCGAGCTATATTGTGAATTCGAAAAATGTTGAGGAAGGACAGATAATAAACTGATGAAGGATGAGCTGGATTATATCGCAAAAAATCTTGAAGATGTTAAGGTTAGGGTGAAGCTGGCTGCTGAAAAAAGCGGAAGAAGGGCGGAGGATATTAAAATTATTGCTGTTACAAAAACCGTTCTTCCTGAAAAGATAATAAAAATTGTAAAGGAAGGAATTATTGATCTGGGCGAAAACAGAGTTCAGGAATTGGTTGAAAAGTACGATATTATTAGTGAGGAATGTAATTGGCATCTTATTGGTCATCTCCAAACAAACAAGGTTAAATACATAGTGGATAAAATCAGCATGATTCATTCGGTTGACAGATTGGAATTGGCCAGAGAAATACAAAAGAGGGCAGAAGTATTTGGAAAGACGGTAGATGTGCTTATTCAGGTTAATGTTTCAGGAGAGGAAACTAAATTTGGAGTTTCACCGGATAGTGTATATGATCTGGTGAAAGGAATAAGTAAATTTGGAAATATAAAGGTGAAAGGTCTTATGACTATAGCACCATATTGTGAGGAACCCGAGAATATAAGGTGCGTTTTTAGAAATTTAAGGGACTTAGCTCTTGACATTGTTAAAGAAAAAAATGATAATATTACTATGGATATTCTATCCATGGGAATGAGTAACGATTTTGAAGTTGCAATTGAAGAAGGTGCAAATATGATAAGAATCGGTACTGCTTTATTTGGAAAGAGGAATTATGCTTTCTAAAAGTTTATTTACTTTTATGAAAGTATAATATACAAATGCTTTATTTACAAAAGATAAACAGGAGGTAATCAGGTATGTCGAAAATTTTTAACAAAGTCCTGAATTTTGTTGGATGGGAAACTGAAGAAGATGAAGAACTAGAAGAACTAGAAGGAATGGAAGAGGTAAAGGAAGAAATTGAACAGCCTCAGTTTATGCAACCTATAACAAAAAGGTCTCAGAGCAAGGTTGTAAATATTCACTCTACATCTCAGTTTAAGGTTATAATAATGCAACCTGAGAGTTTTAACGACGCTAAGGATGTGTGTGACCACTTAAAGAACAAAAAACCTACGATAATAAACTTAGAAAAGCTTGAGAAAGAGACTGCACAGAGAATAATAGATTTTTTGAGTGGGTCTGTATATTCCCTTGATGGTAACATCCAGAAGGTTTCAAGCGAGATATTTATTATAGCCCCCTATAATGTTGATATTATGGGAGACTTTAAAGAAGAAATTTCAAACAAGGCAGCTTTCCCATGGTCAAAATAGTGGAGGATATAAATGAATGAAAGTTTGACTGTGTTTCTTCAGTCACTGGATTTGTTACTTATAATAACTGGATACATTATATTTATACGTGCGGTTATATCATGGCTTCCGATACCGAAGGACAATCAACTTATAAGATTGTTGTATCAAGTTACAGAGCCAATACTTGCACCTATAAGAAACTTGATTGAGAAGACCTCTTTTGGTAATAATCTGATGGTAGACTTATCACCATTGGTTGTTCTTTTGATTATTTATTTAATTGATGCGATTATTGGAAGTTTGATTGTATAATTTTGATTGTATAATTTTGATTGTATAAAGGGAAATAATACATAGATAACTTATAAAATTATGGATAGAGATGCGATAATAAAAAAGGTTTTAAGAATTGAAGATAAGTTTTTAGTAGCGAGAATATTGGATTTGTCTTATATATCTCAAAAAACTAATACTATTGCACATACTGATTTTTTAGATCCATATCAGGCAAGCGTTGCAACAAGAATTCTATCATCAGCTGTAATAAGAGATTATTGCTTTTATGGCGGTTTCGATGGGGCGGAGAGGGTGTTAATGTTTTTCTGCCCTAATGCTGTACCCGAGGATAGGGATAATACCTTTTCAGGGTTTATAAAAGTTTTACGTATAGAGCTTAAGACAAGAGAGAATTATTCTCATAGAGATTATCTTGGTTCTTTAATGGGTATAGGTATTAAAAGGGAGAAAATTGGCGATATTCTTGTTGAAGACGATTTTTGTCTCGCAGTGGTTATGGACGAGATTGCAGAATATATTTTGTTTAACTTGACAAAAGTAGGTAATGCAAAGGCCTCTGTACAGGTTGTTGACATAAGCGAGCTTGGAAAATTTGAACCCAATATAAAGGAAATAAGTAAAACGGTTGCATCGTTGAGGTTGGACTCAGTGGCAAGTGCAGGGTTTAATATATCCAGAAGTAAAATAGCTGAATTAATTAGGGGTGAGAAGGTAAACTTGAATTGGGAGACTATTAACAGTTTGACAAGGATGGTTAAAGAGGGGGACACCATATCTATACGTGGTAAAGGTAGAGTTGTGTTGCATAAGATAGGCAATAATACTAAAAAAGATAGAATACATATTATACTAAAGAAATTTGTTTAATGAGGTGTCTTAATATGAACTATACTCCTAACGAGTTACAAAACCTGGAATTTAAAAAGAGCATGGTTGGCGGTTACAATGAAGACATGGTAAATGGTGTAATCGACAAGGTAATTGAGGATTATTCTGCTTACATACATGAGAATATTGAGCTTAAGGATAAAATTGGGGTTTTAAATGAAGCTATACAGCATTACAAGAATATTGAAGAATCGTTGCAAAATACTCTTATTGTAGCCCAGCAGACTAGTGAAGACATTAAAAAAAATGGCTATCAGAAGGCTGAAAATATAGTTAAAGATGCTGAGATAAGAGCCACAAAAATTATAAACGATGCCAATCAGGAAGTAGTGAAAATTAAATTTGAGTACGAAGATATGAAGAAAAAGCTATATGTATATAAAAGTAAGGCAGAGTCACTGCTATTATCGCAGTTGGAAGTTTTGAGGTCTATTATTGACGATCAGGACAAATAGAAAATAATATTTTCTGTTATTTAAGCTCCATCTATTAAAGGTGGAGTTTGTAGTTTTTTAGTGTTAAAAGTACTTTAAAGGGGCGATTGTACTTGGAAAAAATCAATATTAATTTGTCAGAGAGAAGCTATCCGATATACATAACAACAGATTACAGTGATATGGGTAAAGCGCTGCATAATGCAAAAATCGGAGGCAAAATAGTTTTAATAACGGATACAAATGTAGACAAATATCAGTCAAATGACTGTATGGATGCTTTAAAGTCTAATGGGTGTGATGTATGCAAATTTGTTATTGAAGCCGGAGAGAAGAGTAAAAATCTCGATACTATGAGGGATATTTATCATTACCTGGTTGGACAGAAGCTTGACAGAAATTCTTCTATTGTTGCTTTAGGAGGAGGAGTTGTAGGTGATATAGCAGGATTTGTAGCAGCTACATTTTTGAGAGGCGTTAATTTTATCCAGATACCTACAACGTTACTTGCACAATCGGACAGCAGTGTAGGCGGCAAGGTGGGTGTTGACTTTGAAGGAAGCAAGAATATAATAGGCGCATTTTACCAGCCTAAATTTGTTTATTTGAACGTAAATACTCTAAAAACCCTTCCGGTAAGAGATATTAAGTCAGGTCTTGCTGAAGTTGTAAAGCATGGTATTATACAGAATGCAGACTTTTTTGACTATATAGGATATAATATAAGTAAAATATTCAGTTTTGATGAGGCTGTTCTACAGTATATGGCAAAGGTTAACTGCTCCATAAAAGGCAGTGTGGTTGAAAAGGACGAGAAGGAAAGCGGGTTAAGAGCTGTTTTGAATTTCGGACATACAGTTGGGCATGCTATTGAAACTGTTATGGATTTTGAGCTTATGCACGGAGAGTGTGTTTCACTAGGAATGATAGGAGCTTTCAAGATGGCACAATATCTCAAAATGATTGATGAGATAGAGGTTGAAAAAGTAAGTAGTACTTTAGATAAAATAGGACTTCCTGTGAGAGTTGAGAATATTGATGTTGATAAGGTATACAATCAGATGTTTTACGACAAAAAGGTAAAAGGAAACAAACTGAATTTTATACTTCCAAGGGAAAGAATCGGAGAAGTTATACAGTGTGTAATTGAGGACGAAGGTCTTATAAAAAGAGTGATTTCAGAACTTGGATAAGTAATACAGTAATAGGATTTGAGAGGTCAGATAGATGAAAGACTTTAAGAATTATTTGTTTTATTTATTATTTTTGCTGTTTTTATTTGCAGGATACGATAATGCTTATGCTGTGGGTGGGTCAAATACAGCTGAAATAGCTGAAAATGCGGCAAAACCCAAGCCGATCCATGTAACAGTTGACAATAAATATATAGGGTTTGATGTTTCACCTCAAATTATCAACGGAAGAACTATGGTTCCTTTAAGGGCTATATTTGAAGCATTGGGCTCAACAGTTGAATGGGATGAAAGAATAAGGACAGTTATTGGCATAAAAGATGAAATAACCGTTATGCTTAAGATAGACGACACTAAAGCAACTGTCAACGGCAAAGAAGTGATTCTTGATTCCCCAGGGGTCATAGTCAACGGGAGAACGCTAGTTCCTGTAAGGTTTATTGCCGAAAGTCTTGGTTCAAAAGTTGACTGGGACAGCAAAACAAGTACAGTAATAATAATATCCAGAGAAATGTTTCAATTTTCATCAGATACTATCAAGTTTAAAGATCCCAACTTAGAAAAAGCCATCCGTGATCATATCGGAAAACATGACGGAAGCATAACTTTAGCAGATGTACAATCTATTATTACTTTTAACGCTGGTAAAAGAGAAATATCCGATCTTACTGGCATAGAAAACCTTAAAAATTTAAGAGAACTCTATCTTTATTCAAATAGTATAAAAAATATTGATAATTTAAAAGACATGAAGAACCTGCAGGTACTTGATTTGTGGGGAAACAGAATACAAAATATAGAAAGCATCGGTAATCTTGATAATATAAAAGCTTTGGATTTAGCGTATAATCAGATTATTGATATTTCACCGTTAAAAAATCTTGTAAATATTGAACAGCTTAATCTATACTATAATCCCATTGTTGACATCAGCGTCTTAAAAAGTCTTGAAAAGCTTTATGTTTTTTACTTTGAAAGCTATAACGCAATTGTACAGGTGAATGATAATTTATTGAAAAGATATGAAGTTTTGAATCAAAAAGTGGAGAATATTTTAAGCACAGTAATAAATGCTGATATGACTGAGCTTGAAAAAGAGATTGCACTACATGATTATATTGTGCTTAATACAATGTATGATTCGGAGAATTATGAAAAAAACAGCGTACCTGAGGTGTCACATTCCCATTATGGAGTGTTTATAAATGGAGTGGCTGTTTGTGATGGATATGCAAAAGCATTGCACATCTTGCTTTCAAAGGCTGGGATAGAATGTGAAATTATAGAAGGTGAAGGTGCTGAAGAAAACCAATGGATAAATCATGCGTGGAACTTAGCTAAGATTGAAGGAAAATACTATCATGTTGATGCCACATATAATGATCCAAATTTTATCATATTCAAAGATGGCAAGGAACAATCTAAGAAAGCGCTCAAGCATAATTATTTTAATCTTTCTGACGCTCAAATGTGTGCAAGCCACAAGTGGAACAGAGAATTGTATCAAAAATGTGAAACTGATAATGATTATGTGACTTTCAGAAGAGATAACAGATTTTTATCAGATGGCGAATGGATATATTCTAATTTATTTGGCAAACTGCACAGAATAAAAGCAGACGGAACAGATATAACTATAATCAGTGAAGATGATGCCCGATATATGGAAATGGATAGTGAATGGATTTATTATTCAAACTGGAGCGATGAAAGGCAACTGTACAGAATAAAGAAAGACGGAAGCGCAAAAGAAAAAATAAATAACGATACAGCTGCATTTATAAGAGTTGTCGATAAGAATATTTATTATATAAATTCAAAGGATAATTCACTTATGATGTTGAAATCCGGTGTTCAAGGAATACCTGTATTAAAGTATGATCCAGAGGCTTATATGCGGATTGCAGAGCCCGGAAAGAGCATATATAAAGATGATTTCTATGTTTGGTGGATGGATATATATAATGATACAATTTATTATACTTGCTTTAGTTGGAATGATAAAAATCGGCTTTATAACAAGGCTTTAAAGAATCTGGACATAATATATGAAGGGGAGTTTGGACTTTATAATGTAAATCAGGAATGTTTGTATGAAACAAACAGATTCATGATAGCGGGGTTTGACTATTACAATGACGGAAGGTCAATAAAATATTCATACAATGAAATTGTATTTATAGTAGATGGGTGGATTTATTATATAAGAGATGGTGAAGAGAAAAGCATAAATAGGATTAAAACAGATGCTTCCGAAAATATAACCATTTACAATGGGAACTGTTCGGATATTGAGATTGTGGGAGACTGGGTATACTACATTAGTTCATCGGACAACAAATATTACAGAATTAAATCGGATGGTACAGATAATATCTGTCTTGAGTGAATATAAAAAGGAATGCAAAAGGCATTCCTAATCATGATTAGAAAACTTTATTTTGTTATCTCTGGCGAATTTCGCCACCTCCTGTTTGTACTGGTCAAAATGCTCCCAGTCCATGGGTTTTGTAAGTATAATAGGTTTTTTCATACCTCTTGCATAAATTTCTATTTTTTCGGATGTTTTTTTAAAAAAAAGCTTTGATTCGGTGTAATATCCTATTCTGACTTGTTCAATATCATTATAGGAAAGATAAATCGGTTTACTGCTGACTCCGTTAATGGTTAGTACTGTCCAATCTCTGTCACAAGTAATAAGTCTGCTACGCATTATAATACCCCCTTTATTCCAATTCTATCTCTGTACATTTATGATATTCACATAAACGGTTCTATGTTGTTAAATGTGTTAATAATTATCTATAGTATAATGATATTTATTAAACTTTAAATATATGCACTTTACCTTTATTGATGCAATTTATTTATTGGGATTAATATAGTATAATAAAATCGCTTGTTATAATTATATTATACCATAAATAAATATTTTCTTGTAGTGGTTAAAAGTAAATAAATACAAAGGGAGGTAATTCATATTGAATAAGAATTACGAGAGTTTAGTTACATGGTTGTTTAAAACTGATGCAGTAAGAGTATGCCCTCAAAATAAACCCTTTTGGTATACATCTGGTACGATAGGTCCTTATTATGTGAACACTCATTTTCTTTATGGCAGTGAAAAAAAAGCTAATGATCTATTGAAATTGATTGATATTGAAAAAGAAAATATTTTTACATGTCCGGAAAAGGTTCTTGACCAGACGATGAAAAACTATAATTCCGACACTATATACAAAGGTCTTATAGATGCTATGTGCTCCTTTATAGGGGAAAATATAAATCTTGATGAGGTTGACTATATTTCAGGAGGAGAGAGAAGGGACTGGTTTTTCTCCGCTATAACGGCAAAAATTCTTGATAAACCTCATATAACTATATATAAGGATATGACTTCTGTTGTTACAGTCGGAAATAAAACAGAAGAACTCGACGATCTAGCCGGAAGTAAAGTGCTTCATATTGCAGACCTTATTACAGAGGCTTCAAGCTATGAGAGAGCGTGGATTCCGGTAATAAAAAACAAGGGCGGAGAAATAAAATGGAGTGTGGTGGTTGTTGATAGAAAACAGGGCGGCAAGGAACTTCTGAACACTTATGAAATAGAGTCATTTTCTATGATAAATGTAGATATGGATCTTTTCCGCAAGGTGCTTTTGATGGGAATAATTAGCAAAGAACAATTTTCTATGCTTGAGAAGTATACAGAAAACCCTAAAGCTTCAATGGCTGATTTTTTAAGGAATAATCCTGAATTTTTAAAAGAGTCTTTGAATTCCGATGAGAAAACCAGGCAGAGAGCAAAACTTTTGATTGAAAACGATATATATGGTTTAAATAATGGATGATTATATTATCAATATTGTTTAATACAGTTGTTGCAATATAAGTATGTTTATAAAATAGCAAGTATATACTTGCTATTTTATGTTACAATATGGAGATAATAAGTTAAGAATGGTGAAAAAATTACTTTCATTGCTTTTTTTTTAGTGCACCGCTATTTTAAGCAAAATAGCGGTGCGAAAAGTAGAAACAATATTTTGCTTATTTGTAAAAGGAAATTTGAAAGTGATATAAAAACGGAGGAATTAATTTGAAAAGGTCTACTGAAAATTGTGAAAGTACACAAGTCTCTCAAGAAGAAATTATAAGGCAGAAGCAGTTTGCAGAAGAAGTAAAAGAAATAAATTATCAGAAAGAAGTGCAGAACGGAAAGAAAAAACTCTTTTACATAGCTACTTTTGGCTGCCAAATGAATGAGCATGACTCAGAAAAGCTTGCAGGAATGCTTGCGGAAATGGGATACGCACAAACGGAAAAAATGGAAGAAAGTGATTTGATTATATACAATACCTGTTGCGTAAGGGAAAATGCCGAATTGAAAGTTTTTGGACATTTAGGGATGTTAAAAAATGTGAAGAGGGATAATCCAGAGCTTATAATTGCTGTTTGCGGATGTATGATGCAGCAGGAAGGTGTTGTAAAACAAATAAAAAAGACTTATAGGCATGTTGACCTTGTTTTCGGAACTCATAACCTTTACAAGTTTCCAGAGCTTTTATACATGGTTATGAATGAAAAGGGGAGAGTAATAGATATCTGGGATTCAACCGGTCATATTGTTGAAGGTATACCTACTGAAAGAAAAGATGGAGTAAAAGCTTGGGTTACTGTAATGTACGGCTGTAATAATTTTTGCTCATACTGTATTGTGCCTTATGTCAGGGGAAGAGAAAGAAGCAGAAAAATTGAGGACATATGTAAAGAGGTAATGACGTTGGGACGTCAGGGCTTTAAGGAGATTACACTTCTTGGTCAGAATGTAAATTCATATGGCAAAGACTTTGGAGACGACACAAGCTTTGCTAAACTTCTCCATGAGATAAATAATATTCCGGGAATAGAGCGAATCAGATTTATGACTTCTCACCCGAAGGATTTGTCAGATGAACTTATTGTAGCAATGAGGGATTTGAGAAAAGTAAGCAAACATCTACATCTTCCTATTCAATCCGGGAGTACTAGGATATTGAAGGAAATGAACCGTAAGTACTCAAAGGAAGACTATCTTGAACTTGTTTCAAAAGTCAAGGAAAATATCCCGGACATATCGCTGACTACAGATATTATTGTAGGCTTTCCAGGTGAAAATGAGGAAGACTTTAACGATACATTGGATGTATTGAAAAAGGTTAGGTATGATTCGACATATAGTTTTTTGTATTCAAAAAGAACTGGTACTCCTGCTTCGAAAATGGCGCAGCAGGTTGAAGAGGAAGTTAAAAAGGAGAGGTTCCAAAGACTTATTGAGGTTCAGAACACAATAAGCAAGGAAATTAACGATTCGTTTTCAGAAAAGGTAGTTGAAGTCCTGGTTGAAGGTATAAGTAAAACCAATGAAAAAATATTTACAGGAAGAACAGAAGGAAATAAAATTGTAAATTTTGAAGGAAATATGGACATGGTTGGCGAAATAAAAAAGATAAAAATAACAGCCGGTAAAACGTGGTCTCTTGAAGGAAATGTGTTATAGTATATATATTGTATGTAATATAAATTTTATACGTTATACAATTTCTACACTACGCTTAAATTAGTTTATACCTATAAATAATCATTTTACGTTTATTTAAATAAGAAAGATGCAAAAGGAAGATAAAAGATGAAAAAACTTTTGTTTTTTATTTTTACGGCTATTGTTTTGATATACGCAACAGGGGTGTTAGATAACCGAGTATTTGCCGTAGATAGACATTCAAATATTTCATTTAGCTTCTCTGATGAAATAAAAGTGCATAAATCGAGTGACCTTGGCGAATATCCGGATTTACTTGAAAAAGTTCATGAGCTTAATGGTTCAAAACAGGTTATTATTGTTGCAGTAAAAAAAGAAAGTGACTTTAAAGCGATATTATATACATATGAACTGACCGAAGACGGATGGAAAAAACCTTTTCAGCAAATGAGTGCTGTTATAGGAGAGAAGGGGATGTCTGTCAATAAGAAAGAAGGTGATATGAAAGCTCCTGCCGGAATATTCAAAATAGGAAAAGCTTTTGGCATTCCCGAGGAGTATTATCTGGATACAAAACTTTCATATACGTGTACTACGTATAACGATTATTGGATTGATGACCCAGAATCGGTCGATTACAATAAATGGATAAATTATGCAGGAGACCCGGATAAAAGGTGGAAGTCCTTTGAAAGGCTCAGAATACCTCTATATAAGTATACTGTAGTAATCGAATATAACACTGAAACAATAATTAAAGGCAAAGGAAGTGCTATATTCCTTCATCTTTGGAGAAATGCTGACGCTTCTACCAGCGGTTGTACAGCCCTTTCGGAGAAGGATATGCTGAAAGTACTCGGATGGCTTGACCCAAGCAAAAACCCTGTTATAATACAGGGCAGTGAGGATATGCTGGCTAATATGGCAAGCAACATTGAAGAAAGTGTTTTATACCCTGTAAAGGTTAAGTTTAATGATAGTGAAATTGTTTTAGATGTTTGCCCCAGATTGATAAACGGAAGGGTTCTTGTACCTGTCAGAACGATTTTTGATAATATGAATATGGATATATCATGGGATGAGGTAAAAAGGACTGTTACCATTAAAAAGGAGGATACTGAAATAGTTCTTTTAATAGGGGACAAAACGGCACTTGTTAATGGTCAAAGTATTTCTTTAGATGTTGCGCCAGAGATAATTAATGGCAGAACGTTAATTCCGGTAAGATTTATAACAGAAAGCACCGGATACAAGATTGACTGGGATGAAAGTACAAGAACTGTACTTATTAAGGACTCAACTTTCCCACTTATAGTATTTTGAGGCTATGGTTGCTCACAAGTTAAGGTCAAAAAGTTTACTTTTTGACCGCGGTGAATAATGCTGGGTTAGCGGCAAAGAGCCTATAAATACTGTGAGAAAGTTGAGTTAAGGAATAAAAACAAAGGAAGTGGAGTTATGAAAAAGTTTTTTAATTTTATAATTTTAACAACTCTTTTAATTACTCTAATAAACACTTATGCTTATGCGGATCAAAGCAACTCAGAATTAAAAGTAAAACTTAACGGTATCGATATGCAGTTTGACGAACAACCAACAATAGTTAATGA
This sequence comes from uncultured Oscillospiraceae bacterium, assembly GCA_964409165.1. Classification (GTDB taxonomy): domain Bacteria; phylum Bacillota; class Clostridia; order Acetivibrionales; family Acetivibrionaceae; genus CAYPCH01. The sequence goes on from CAYPCH010000025.1 coordinate 13,925, forward strand.
CCGGACAATAGTTCCAATGCGTGCTATTTTTGAAGCATTTGGAGCTAAGGTTGACTGGAATGGTGAAACAAGAACTGTTACAGGGTCTAAGGACAATATTGCAGTTGTGTTGCAAATAGACAGTAATAAGGCTTTTGTTAACGGCAGACTGGTATTGCTTGATGTACCTGCTATGATTATTGGTGCAAGAACGTTTGTTCCTGTAAGGTTTATATCTGAAAGTCTTGGTGCTAAAGTTGACTGGGATGGAAAAACAAGAACTGTTATTATTGATAATCAAAAGCCAATAGCAATATCTACAGAAAAACCTATTCCAACACCAGTAACGACACCAACATTGACTTTAATGCCGACAGTAACACCCACATCGGAATCGATATCAATACCTGCACCAAGACCTGAAAAAACATCAACAACCAAACCGACTTCTACACCAAAGGTTTCAAAAACACCGGAAGCAATACCAACAGATAAACCTGTAGTGGTACAGACAGAAAAGCCGACACCAACATCGCTGGTCAATCCTACTGTGCCACCGACAAATAGACCGATGCCGACAGCAACATCAGTAACTTGGCCTGTGCGTACAAATACACCGATGCCTTTACAAACAGAGTCGCCAACATCAACAATTAAACCAACCTCAACACCTAAACCAACACCTAAACCAACGCCTAAACCAATCTCAACATCCAATCCAACATCAAAGCCTACTGCAACAATGGCTTTGGCACCTACACCGATTACTGCCCCGACAGCATCACCTACACCTGTACATGTTGATTCACCTGCGAGTGGAAGAATAGATGAATTAATGGGTGCATCAAGCAGTAAAATAGTTGAAATGTTTGGACAGCCGACGCGTAAAGATTTAAGCAAATATGGATTTGAATGGTATATATATAACAATGACTACAGTAAATACATGCAAATTGGAATTGGAAGCGGGAAAGTTGTGGGTGTATATACAAACTCTGAATCCTACAGATTTATGGAGAGTATTGGAGTCGGAACATCCAAAACCGCTACCGGAAATATTTTAGGCAGTCCTATATCCTATATTAGAAAGGGAAATACAAGATACAATTTTTACAACTCAAATGAACAGGAGCTTTTCAATATTGATGATAAAATGTATGCTACAATTTTTTATGATATACATGAAGGAGGTAATGTAACAGCAATGCTTCTTATTGACAAAAATACAGAGCATTCGTTTGAAGGATATTTTGGAACACCGAGTGTTGAATTGATGGAAAGCTTTGAAAGGCAATTATTTGATCTTGTAAATAGTGCAAGGGTAAGGTTTGGAAAGACTCCCTTTGATTATGATGAAAAACTTTCTGAGGTTGCCAGAGCACATAGTACCGATATGGGTGAAAATAATTATTTTTTGCACACCAATTTAAGTGGTCAGGATCCTTTTAAGAGAATGACACAAGCAGGTCTAACGTATCGGTCTGCTGCTGAGAATATAGCTTGTGGGCAAACATCTGCAATATTTGCTCATGAAGGATGGATGAATTCCTCGGAACACAGGTCAAATATATTGGGCAATTGTAAAGCAATAGGGGTTGGTATTTATCTTGGTGGTAAACAAAATGCCTATTATACTCAAAACTTTTATACTCCTTATTGAAATACCATTCCAAGTAATGATAGAAATATTTTTTATACAAAAATTTTTTTTTTGATGAGATTTATGATACAATATGTAAATAAAGAGAGAGAGTTGACTGTAATAATTACTGAAATAACATTTACAGACTTAATAATTTTTTAATCAAAGGGTGATAGGTATGGATATTATTACGAAGGCAAAAGAACTTGGTACTATGATAAGCACTTCTGAGGAGATGACCAATTTTAGAAGATGGGAAGAGAGTCTTCAAAGAGATAATAAAGCGAAGGTCATATTACAGGAGTATCAGCATTTGCAGACTGAAATGCTGAGAGCTGCCCAGGAAGAAACAGACAAAAGTGTGGTTGACGAAATAAAGGAAAGACTTATTTTAAAGCATGACGAAGTAAGTGATTCCGAGATAATAACAAATTATCTTGAATCAAAGAACAGATTGGATAAGCTTATTAAAAAAGTAAATGATGTTCTTATATATTTAATTACCGGTGAGGAATCATGTTCTTCTGCCAGCAATGGCTGTAGTTCATGTAGCGGATGCAAGTAATGATATATATGGCTGAGGTTTATCTTTTTGATCAGCAACGATAATAATGGTACGTGGGGTAATAAAAATGGTAGCACTGACACCGATGATGCGGCAGTATGTTGAAATAAAGGAACAGAACAAAGACTGTATCCTTTTTTTCAGACTTGGGGATTTTTATGAAATGTTTTTTACAGATGCAGAGATAGCATCAAAAGAATTGGAAATAACTCTGACAGGAAGAGATTGCGGACTTGAGGAAAAAGCCCCCATGTGCGGAGTTCCTTTTCATTCAGCCGATTCATATATTTCCAGACTGATAAATAAAGGATATAAGGTTGCTATATGTGAGCAGGTGGAAGATCCTGCCCAAGCCAAGGGAATAGTAAAAAGGGATGTAGTAAGGGTGGTTACCCCGGGTACGGTAACCGATTCTTCAATGCTTGATGAGAAGAAGAACAATTATCTTATGTCCATATACCGTATCAAGAGCTTTTTTGGTGCGGCTTTCGTGGATCTTTCTACCGGGGAGTTTACCTGTACGTCAATAACCTTTGGGAATACCTTAAACAAGCTTATTGATGAAATAGCAAAGTATGCACCTTCTGAAATAATAGTTAACAATGAGTTTTTATTAGAGCAAGGTACAATTGATAGTATAAGAAAAAGATTTAATACTTATATTTCGGGCATGGATGATAAATATTTCAGCCAAGAATTTGCTATTGAAAAAGTAAAGGGTTATTCTGAAAAATTTGAGGTTGGAGAAAATACTTTTGACATGCATATAAATGCGTCGGGAGCTTTGCTTGAATACCTTGAGCAGACTCAGAAGGTCAATCTCAGTCATATCCAAAGTTTTAGTGTTTATACGGTCGAAGAGTATATGGTTTTAGACATTTCTACGAGAAGGAACCTTGAACTGACTGAAACCATGAGGGAAAAGGCACGAAAAGGCTCATTGCTATGGGTGCTTGACAGGACAGTAACCTCTATGGGAGGCAGAACTTTGAGAAAATGGGTAGAACAGCCGCTTATAAATATATACGATATAAAAGACAGGCATTGTGCCGTAAATGAGCTAAAAGAAAAGTTTATGATCCGTTCAGAGTTAAGGGAGCTTTTAAAGAGGGTTTATGACCTTGAAAGACTTATGGGAAAAGTGATATTGGGCAATGCTAACTGTAGGGACTTGATTTCCATAAAGAATTCACTCGGGCAGGTTCCTTATATCAAGGAGCTTTTAAAGAACCTTGAGGAGATGCTTAATGCAGAAAATTACAGTGGTCTTGATACGTTAAATGATGTTTTTGACTTGATAGAAAGGTCTATAAATGATGAGCCTCCAATTTCTGTAAAGGAAGGCGGAATAGTAAAAACAGGCTTTAATGAAGAAGTAGACAGGTTGAAAAACGCTTCTACAGACGGAAAGAAATGGATTGCGGCTCTTGAGAGCTCAGAGAGGGAAAACACAGGTATTAAGAACCTGAAAGTAGGTTTCAACAAAGTATTCGGATACTATATCGAAGTGACAAAATCCTATTATTCACGGGTTCCTGACAATTATATCAGAAAACAGACTCTTGCAAACTGTGAAAGGTTCATAACACAGGAACTTAAAGAGATAGAGGATACGGTTTTAGGTGCTGAGGACAAGCTTATGGAGCTTGAGTACCGAATATTTACTGAAATAAGAAACCAAATTGCAAACGAGATAAACAGGATTAAAACAACAGCAAGGTGCTTGGCACAGGTAGATGTTCTCTGTTCTTTGGCTGAAGTAGCCGACCGGGAAAACTATTCAATGCCTAAAATAACGAATAGTGATGAAATCTTAATCACAGAGGGACGCCATCCTGTTGTAGAAAAAATGCTTGACAAGGAAGGGTTTGTTCCAAACGATACATATCTTGATGCGAGTGATAACCTTGTTGCGATTATTACAGGTCCAAATATGGCAGGAAAATCAACATACATGAGGCAAACAGCTCTTATTGTTCTTATGGCTCAGATTGGAAGTTTTGTTCCTGCGAAAAGCTCTCAGATTGGTATTGTTGATAGGATATTTACAAGGGTAGGTGCATCGGATGACCTTGCTGCAGGACAGAGTACCTTTATGGTTGAGATGTCTGAAGTAGCAAATATACTCTGTAATGCCACTTCTAAAAGTCTTTTGATACTTGATGAAATAGGGAGGGGCACCAGTACCTATGATGGATTGAGTATAGCATGGGCTGTTATTGAATATATAAGCAATAGGAGCAAACTTGGAGCCAGGACTTTATTTGCAACTCATTATCATGAACTTACCGAGTTAGAGGGAAGCATTGAAGGTATTAAAAACTATTGTATATCGGTAGAAGAAAAAGGAGAAGACATAATATTCCTTAGGAAAATAATAAGGGGCGGGGCAGACGATAGTTACGGGGTACAGGTTGCAAGACTTGCTGGAGTACCTATGCCGGTTATTAGCAGAGCCAAGGAAATATTGAGGCAGTTGGAGGATGCAAACATAAATAAATCCGGATTCAAAATGAAGAGAGTTATAAAGCCTATTGATGGGCAGATAGATGTTTTTTCGTTCAATACTGAACAAAGGAACAGCGATGAGGTGTTAAATGAGCTTAAGAACCTTGATGTTTCTACCCTTACACCTTTAGATGCTTTAAATGTATTGTATAATCTTCAAAAGAAAGTTAAGAATTAACATATATCTAGAATTAACATAACTAGAATTATTATATATTAAGAATTACTATATAATGTAAAAATAAGTCCGAAATTTTATGTGCACAGGCAAGAAATGAAGGAGTTTATTTTAAACAAATTTAAAAGTATTTAGGAAGGTTTTGAAGATGGGCAGGATAGTAATACTCGACGAAAATACATCAAATCAAATAGCAGCAGGAGAAGTGGTTGAGCGACCAGCTTCTGTAGTAAAGGAGCTTGTGGAAAATTCCATAGATGCGGGTAGTACCAGTATATCTGTTGAGATAAGTAATGGAGGAGTTTCACTCATCAAGGTTGTCGACAGTGGCAGTGGGATGGAGGAAGATGATGTTGAAATTGCTTTTGATAGGCATGCTACCAGTAAGATCAGGAACTCCCATGACTTAGAGGCTATTACCACGCTCGGTTTTAGAGGAGAAGCGCTGGCAAGTATTGCATCGGTGGCTACTGTGGAGATTACTACAAGGGTCAAGGATAATGAATATGGAAAGTATGTTAGAATACAGGGAGGAGTATTAAAGGAGACTAACAGGACAGGTTGTCCTATTGGAACTACAATTGTAGTAAAAGAGCTTTTTTATAACACTCCTGCAAGATATAAATTTTTAAAAAAGGATACTACTGAAGCAGGATATATATCAGATATTGTGAGCCGTATAGCGTTAGGAAAACCTCACATATCCATGAGGTTTATAAGCAATAGGAAAACAGTTATTCATACACCTGGAAACAGCGATCTGCTAAGTACAATTTTCAGCATTTATGGAAAAGAAACTGCCAAGGAATGCGTTGAGATTGTCTATGAGGATGAAAAAATAAAAATAACAGGTTATGCCGGGAAACCTGAAATAGCAAGGTCAAACAGGAATCATCAGTCAATTTACATAAACGGCAGGTATATTAAAAATAAAATAATATCGGCGGCAATAGATGAAGCATATAAAACATTCCTTTTGAAGAACAAGTTTGCATTCGTTGTGCTAAATCTTGAAATAAATCCAGTGCTGGTGGATGTAAATGTTCATCCAACAAAAATGGAAGTAAGATTTTCTGGAGAGCAGGACATTTTCAGGGCAGTTTACCATGCAATAAGCAATGCGCTTTTGAGTAAATCTCTTATTAGAAATGTTGAGCTTTCAGAAAAGTCAGATAATTATTTTAAGTTTAACAGTTCGTCTATAGCAAAAGATGAATTTATACAGCAGGGGCTTAAATCTTCTAGTGAGGATACCCCGGTTTTAAAACAGCACCCGGCAAGTTTAATAGCTAGAGAGGAAACGGCACCTGTTATTAACGGACATGAAAAGTTTGAGGCAAGTAAAAATGAATTTACAAAGTCACCAGAAATGCCCAAGAAGCCATACGAAAAGCAGGGAGTAAAAAAAATAGAATCGGTTATGGTAGCTGAGCAGCCTGAGATTGTTAAAAAGAGGGACGTCTCTGATGCTGAAAAGACAAAAAGCAGTTTTGATAAAGTCCTTGAAAAGAAAGATACTGTTTACACCGATAATTATAAAGACAATTTTTTAAAAGAAGAGTCAAACGATAAAGAGTCGAATGATAAAGAGCCAAACAATAATGTAAGTCGCTGTGATCCCAAAGAGATTACGGACTACTCAGGCGATAAAGATACAGCTAAGAACATACTATTAAACTCAAATATCATTGGACAGGTTTTTTTTACGTATATTTTGCTTCAAAATGAGGACAATTTAATTGTAATTGATCAACATGCGGCACATGAGAGAATAATGTTTGAGAAGCTTGTGAAGAGGTACAGGAACAAAGAAAATCTTGCACAGTTTCTGCTAACATCGGAAGTAATAGAACTTACAGGAAGGGAAATAGGTTTTATCGAAGAAGAAAAAGAGCTTCTGGGAAGTCTGGGCTTTACATTTGAGAATTTCGGAAGTAGTTCGGTTATACTGCGTTCTGTTCCGTATAATTGTCAAAATAGCTGTGCTAAGGAAGTTTTTTTGAAAATTGTTGATTTACTTATGTCGGGTGAAAAAAGAGATGATAAAATTATTGAAGAAGAGGCACTGTATCAAATTGCATGTAAATCAGCTATAAAAGCTAACTTAAGACTTACTGAAATAGAAATAAAAAGTATGATTAAGGAACTTATGGAGATAGAAAATCCCTATACATGCCCTCACGGAAGACCGACAATAATTAAAATAACAAAATATGAATTTGAAAAAATGTTTAAGAGGATTATTTAGAGATAATGGAGAATAGATTGGATAATGTGATTGTTGTAACAGGGCCAACTGCCTCGGGAAAAACGAAAATTTCCATTGAGCTTGCAAAGGATATTAACGGTGAAATAGTATCCGCGGATTCCATGCAGGTGTATAAATACATGGATATCGGCACAGCGAAGCCATGCAGAGAAGAAATGTCGGGTATAAGACATTATATGGTTGATGAGATTACGCCAGATGAAGAATTTAGTGTTGCGAAGTATAAGGAGCTTGCCGAAAAATATATTGTTAAGATAATTAGTAACGATAAGACACCTATTGTTGCGGGAGGTACAGGACTTTATATAAATTCACTAATGTATAATCTGGAATTCTCCGATACAGTGTGTGATTGGGATTTTAGAAAAACCCTTAAAAAGGAAGCAAGTGAAAAGGGAAATGAGTTTCTCCACAACAGACTTAGGCTAATAGACCCTAAAGCTGCACAGAAGATACATATGAATAATGTTAAAAGGGTTATACGTGCGATAGAGGTTTATACTTATACAAAGAAAACGATTTCACAACACGAGGAGGAATCAAGAAAAAATCCTTCTAAATATAACTATATTGTTTTTGGTTTGACTATGGATAGAGAAAGTCTATATGATAGAATAAACAGACGCGTGGATTTAATGCTTGAAAAGGGCTTGGTAGAAGAAGTTAAAAAGTTGCTTGAAATGGGATATGATAAAAGCACAATAGCTATGCAAGGATTAGGCTATAAGGAGATACTGGACTTCTTAAGAGGTGAAAAAACTTTGGAAGAAGCTGTTTATATATTAAAAAGAGATTCGAGGCATTATGCAAAACGCCAGATGACATGGTTTAAAAGAATAGAAGGTATTACATGGATTAATCTGGATGAGTTTGATGACGAGAGGGAAATAATAAAAAATATGAAAAATCATATTGCAACGTATGGAATTTTCTTGTAGAATATGAATTATAGCTATACAACTATAAATATAAAAGTTCTTCATATAAAGAGAGAAAAATAAAAAAGAGAGAAGAATAGAGGAGGATGTTTCCGTGAACAAAACTAATATCAATTTACAGGACGTTTTTTTGAACCAGGTAAGGAAAGAGCACATTCCTGTAACCATTTATCTAACAAATGGTTTTCAGTTAAAGGGGATGGTAAAAGGGTTTGATAACTTTACCGTTGTACTTGACAGTGAAGGAAGGCAGCAACTTATTTATAAGCATGCAATATCAACTATCAGCCCGATGAAGCTGGTAAATCTTATTTTTAATGACAATAGGGGCGAATAAACCGGATAAATACAAACTGAAAGCTGATTTGTGGCTTTAGTTCGTTTTCTACGTCATATCAATGTCAATGAAACCTTGCAAGAATCAAGCAATATCCGTTGGGTACGGAATTTTATTTACAGACTAAAAAGCACCAAAAACAAGAGAAAGATTTGTAAAACTCTTTGTTTTTAGTGCTTTTGGTTTTTTAAAAAGGTATGCTCAGCAAGGAGCGAAATATAACCTTTGCTTTTCTACACCGCTATTTGGTTTCAAATAAATGTTCCTGCAAAAAATAGCAACGTGGAAGCTATGTTTTTACCATTCCCTTAGGAGCATTACTTTATAGTACTATAAAGTAATGCTATAACTTTCTGAATACGCCTATAACCTTACCTAAAATAGAGAGATTCTCTTTAACTATTATGGGATCGAGATACTTATTTTCCGGTTGAAGTCTGATAAAGTTTTTTTCTTTATAAAAAGTTTTTACAGTTGCTTCATCTTCTATAAGTGCAACAACAATATCACCATTATTTGCAATAGACTGCTGCTTGATAAGTATATAATCTTTGTCGAAAATGCCTGCCTCAATCATACTGTCACCTTGTACTTTAAGCATGAACGCTGAAGAGTTTTGGACAAAATCCAAAGGTAAAGGAAAAGTATCCTCAATGTTTTCAACAGCAAGTATTGGCTGTCCAGCAGTTACTTTCCCCACAATAGGTACATCGACAAGTTCTTTACCGGAGTACATGCCTTTAGAAGAATTTTTAATACTATTATTACGGGAAACAACTTTAAGAGCTCTTGGCTTTGTAGGATCTTTTTGAATAAGCCCTTCTTTTTTCAGTTTTTCAAGATAACCATGTACCGTAGATGTTGATTTGAATCCGACAGCACTGCATATTTCCCTTACTGACGGAGGATAACCTTTCTTTTCAATCTGCTTGTTTATAAAGTCTAATATTTTTTGTTGGTTTTCGATTGTCTTATTCTGCATGTTTTTCACCTCTGGAATTTATATTAACTACATATTGAATTATTTTTACTTATGTCACAACTGTATTATAACATAAAAAACAAAAAGATCAAACTTATGTTCGCTTTTTTAAAAAAATTATTGACAACAGAACGTATGTTCAGATATAATGTGTTGTAAGAACATTAGTTCGGAGAAAGGGTGCTTGTTATGAGGAAGAGATATGTATTGAAGAATAGAAAGAGATTCTGCTTTTTTCTGGCTTTTGTATTTACAACAGTTCTGACCGTTTTTTCAGTAAGCAGTGCATATGGAAGCAAAGGACAAACCTACCGGACTATAGTGGTAAGAAGCGGAGATACATTGTGGAGTATTGCAGAAAGATACAATAAGGACGGAGATATCAGACGTTACATACATGAAATAAAAAAACTTAACAATCTTAAAAGTAGCATGATCATCCAAGGAACTGACCTAAAGGTAATTGTTGATTAAGGATATACACATACACATACACATACACATACACATACATATACACATACACATACATATACATATACATATACATATACATATACATATACATATCTAATAACTCTTTAACTCATTAACTCTTTAACTCTTTAACTCAACTTTTCCACTTATAGTATTTTGAGGCTCTGGTTGCTCACATGCACTCTGTTTTATATCACTGGTTAATTTGGCAAAATTGCTTGTTGCAATAAACAATCATGGAAAACGAAAGTGATAAATAGGGTTGTTTTTTGCCGTCTGTTATAATAATATCTATTTGAGTTTATAATAAAAATAGGCAGTAGCTTGCAAAATTCCAGCAGGAGGATAGTAGACGTGAAAAAAGGTCTTTTAAGACAATTTCCAAAACAAATAAGAGAAAGAATACTTGATCAGACTATAGAAAGTTATGATTTGAGAGATACAATAATAAAGCTTATAGACAGGAATCCGAAGTTTATAATCAGAAGATATATTGAGAGAGGAGAACTTGACGATTATTTAGAGGATAAAGATATTGAGTATATCAGGGGCAAACTTAACTCACAACTGACATATGAGTGGCTCTATTATAGATTCAAAAAAAGTTTGAAGGAAAATATGGACAAGTTCATAAAAGATGTGGCGGATGTTTTTGCCTATACAATATTATACCAAGATAGATATGAATATGATGAATCCGAGCAAAAGATAAAAAACATGGGAAAATACGACATACATGAGTATGAGATCCTTGATGATTTTCTGAGTGACTATGAACTGATTATGTCAAATAGTAGCTATTCAGAAATTGAAATGAATACCGACAACACATATTTGGATAGTATAGCTGTTAATTATTTGCACGATACATTGAAACAAATGCTTAAAGGTATTTACAAAGACCGTAATATTGAGTTTGTGAAATTTTTTAAAATTGATGAAAGCCATGAGTTGAATGACAGGGATTTTGAAGAATTGGAGTATGAGCTTTTTGAGGTGTTTGATACAGAACTCCCGATTCCTGATTTGAATAATCCTGCAGGCGCTGTTGAGAACCTCATATCGGAGGTTGGAAAAGTTGATGCAAAACTGCTTTTCAAGTTAGGAAAGGAAGCGGCTAAAAAAAAGAAAGGTTAAAAAAAAGAGCAATCTTTAAAACTGGTATATACTTATTGCGGTTTGGTATGGTATAATATGGTGGTGTAAGGTTCTATTCATAATGGAACGCAAAAATAACAAAGGTAATATATGTTTATGTATTAAAAAAGTGATTTTTGTGATATTGTATGAAGGAAATTGAAGTGCGGTTTAAAATTTTTATCGCATTCAATATAGTTAGAAAGTAAGAGAAATTGGGGGAGGAATTTAAATGTTGAAAGCAGGTATTGACGGGGGAAATAACACTGTAATAATTGCCTTAGAAGAGATGGAACCGCTTATAATCCCTACTATACTCGTACCGTATAAGGACTATGATCAAGGACTTGATATGCTGGAAGATTATAAGAAGCCTTTAAAAGACTGTATGGATGTGGAAATTATTTTAAACCATAAGGACAGCAGTTCAAGAAAAGAACTTGGAAGGTTTTATGTTGGTGAATATGCCAAGGAAATGGAAAGAATCAACGTAAAGGAAAGAGATATAGGCAGGACAAAAAAAGGAGACGATGGTCTGGAAATATGTATTTTATCTTCTTTAGCTGTTGCAGTTGCTGAGAAGCAGAATGCAGAAAGTGGAAGCATGCATCAGAAGATAAAAATCGTAACAGGTCTTCCGTGCCTTCAGTTTAGAAGCGATAAGGCAGAATATGCAAAGCAGTTTAGGGGCTCTCATAAGCTGATATTCAGGGGTAGTTATGACTTGGAAGTAGAGCTTGAAGTATTAGAAGCAGTTGTTGAAATGGAAGGGGCAAGTGCCCTCAAAAGACTTATATTCAATGATTCCGGTGAATATCTGTATAAGGAAGAGGAACTTATCGACCGTTTGATACTTGGGATTGAAATCGGGGAGTTTACAAGTGAAGTAATTGCTTTGTCCTTTAGAGAGAATGACGATGGAAAAGTTATGCCTGAGTATAAACAAAAATTGTGCATGGGAATAGATTTGGGTATAGCAAATGCCAAACAGCCGGTAATTGATTACCTTAGGGACAGGTACAGCACAATAGTAGACCGCTATGACATAGATGCTTCGTTGAAAAGAAGGCTTAGAAGAGGATGTATTGACCTTGAAAACGGTGAAATGTTTAATATTATGCAATTGTACGAAGAGAATCTTTCTCAGCTGGCAAGTTCTATTTCAACTCTGATAAACAATAAAGTTAAGAGTGCAGGAGAAAAAGGCAAAGTAAAACATACCCTTTTATACGGCGGTGGTGTTTGTGTGCTGGATTATAAAATGGGTAACTTCTTAAGGGAAAGAATACAGGAGCTAGTAGGTGGAAAGAGTTCAATAGTAGAAAATCCCCATACGGTAAACGCATTAAGTTACTTATTTAATGCAGTGAAATCTTTTGGAAGTTCTGCAACACCAAAAGCCAATACGGAGGCTGAAAGTGCAATAAGCTATTCAGAGCAGAAGAGGATGATACAGGATCCGAAGTCGGAAAGCAAGATTAAAGAGGCAAGTATGCCGATTCAGATAATAGTTCAGGATGATGGCATTATATGGGAGGCAAAGACAATAAGAGGTGCTGTGGCTTCAGTATTAGGTGATGATTATTTAGCTGCAAGTGATATTGTTGCAGAAAAGAATATGCGTATCAAAGCCGCTGAAAAAGAGGTTGAAAAAGCAAAAAAACGCGGTATTAAAGCAATTGTTTATGATGGATTAAATGGGAACATATATGGAGATAAGGTGTCTAATGAAAATAAGAACAGTGAGCAGGACGGAATAATAAGAGTACGAGTGGAAAATGACAGACTGTTTCTTTTGTCACTTGTGAAATTAGGGACTATTAAAATAATGGAAAGAAAAGATACCTATTTTCTGAGGTCGCATCAGAAATGGAGTCTTTTATATAACAGTAAGGGAGCACTACAATGTTGTAGCAACTGTTTGCATAGAATTTACAACAAGCATATAGTTTGTCCTGTTTATAATACACAAAAGGAACAAAACGACGGAACCGACTGCGGCTCATATACTATATATCCGGGGTCTTACACTGATGAGTACACCGGCGGAGATTACATAGATATATGCAAGGAAAATTCTGTTGATGAGCTTATAGAAAAAGTCGGACAGCTATGGATGATACAAGGTGAGTTATTGGAAGCTACTGAGTGATTATAAGCAAATTCGATGTGTAGTGTAAAAGGGGCTTTGAGCCCCTTTTAGTGTATAGACCTCTTGGAGTGAAATGAAAGAGGCAAAATTGAGTTCCCTCAATAAGCATTCAATTTTATTTACAATATATAACACTTCTGTGATTAGTTTAAATAGGGAAAAATAAATAAGGAAAAATATTTATAGTACTACTTGACTTAATTGAGAAATTGAAATAAAATTGGGTGTAAAGTATTTTTGCTTTACAGGTGGATTGAATAATGGATAAAGTTTATGAAATTGCCATGTTATTAGATTTTTACGGTCAATTGCTTACTGAGAGGCAGTTTGAAATACTGAATATGTATTATAATAATGACTATTCTCTTGGGGAGATTGCCCAATGTCTTAGTATAAGCAGGCAAGGTGTACATGACAGCGTTAAAAAAGGAAAGGTTTTTTTAAACAATATGGAAGAAAAGCTGGGACTTGTGAGAAAATTCACAGTGCAAAAAGACCGGGCTGGAAAAATACTCGAATATATACGTAATATTGAAATAGACAATTTAAGTCAGAAAGATATAGAAAGTCTTAAGAAAGTTGAGATCGGCATTATTGAAATTATCGAAAGTTAGGAATAAAGTTGAGGTGTCTTTAGATGGTATTTGAAGGTTTGTCAAATAAGTTGCAGGAAGCTTTAAAAAAGATTAAAGGTGCTGGAAGGGTAACAGAAAAGAACGTGAAGGAAATGATGCGTGAGATCAAGTTGGCCCTTTTAGAAGCAGATGTTAACTTTAAAGTTGTAAAAGACTTTATAGCAAAGGTATCAGAGAGGGCTGTAGGACAGGATGTATTAGAGAGTCTTACCCCGGGTCAGCAGATAATAAAGATTGTGCATGAAGAACTTATAAACCTGATGGGGTCTGCCAACAGTAAATTGACTTTTGCATCAAAACCTCCAACAGTTTATATGATGGTTGGACTTCAGGGTTCAGGTAAGACTACCACATCAGGAAAGCTGTCGAGTGTTCTGAGAAAGCAGGGCAAGAATCCTCTTCTTGTGGCGTGCGATGTTTACAGGCCGGCAGCAGTAAAGCAACTTCAGGTAGTTGGTGGACAACTTGGAGTGGATGTATTTTCCATGGGGGATAAGATAAACCCTGTTGATATTGCAAAAGCTGCGGTTGAGCACGCAAGAGCGAAGCAGCATGATCTTGTCATAATTGACACAGCAGGTCGTCTACACATAAATGAGGAACTGATGGAAGAGCTTCAGAACATAAAAAGCGCGGTAAATCCCAACGAGATTTTGCTTGTGGTTGACTCAATGACAGGACAGGACGCTGTAAACGTTGCAGAGAGCTTCAATGAGAAACTTGGGATTGATGGTATTATATTGACAAAATTGGATGGTGACACAAGGGGGGGAGCAGCTCTTTCTGTGAAAGCTGTTACCGGTAAACCGATAAAGTATATTGGAATGGGGGAAAAACTAAGTGATCTTGAACCCTTTTTTCCCGATAGAATGGCTTCAAGAATACTTGGTATGGGAGATGTTTTAAGTCTTATTGAAAAGGCACAAAGTGCTTTTGACGAGAAAAAAGCGATTGAAATGGAAAAGAAAATGAGAACTCAGCAGTTTACTTTGGAAGATTTTCTTGACCAGATGCAACAATTAAAGAAAATGGGACCATTGAATCAGGTTTTAGGTATGCTTCCAGGAGTAAATGCTAATGCAATGAAGGATGTGGATATAGACGAAAAGAAGATGTCTCACGTTGAGGCTATTATAAAGTCTATGACAAAGCAGGAAAGGAATGAACCTTCGGTAATAAATGGAAGCAGAAGAAAGAGGATTGCCGCAGGAAGTGGCACAACTGTGCAAGAAGTTAATAAGCTTTTGAAAGATTTTGAGCAAATGAAAAAGATGTTTAAGACAATGACTGATATGGGTAAACGCGGTAAAAAGGGATTAGGAAAATTCCGATTACCGTTTTAAGAGATTGAACATGGATTTTGCATAATTACTTAGTTTGATCTCTATAAAAGGAGCCTAAATAAGGTTTCAAAATAAAAATGCATATAACAGGGGAGGTGAAGAATAATGGCAGTTAAAATGAGACTTAAAAGGATGGGAGCAAAGAGAAATCCTTTCTATAGAGTGGTTGTTGCAGATGCAAGATTTCCTCGTGACGGAAGGTTTATCGAAGAAATAGGCACATATAATCCTCTAACAGACCCAAGTGAGGTGAAAATTGATGCTGAAAAAGCTCAAAAGTGGCTTAAAAATGGTGCTCAACCTACAGATACTGTAAAGTCCCTTTTGAAAAGAACAGGAATTATATAAGGAATAGCTGAAATATTACTTCGGATTTTTCGTGTAGTTTATTTGAATAAAATAAACTTAAGAAGTGAAGTAATAGCAGAAGGTTTATTTAAGGAGCACAAAGATGGTTGTGGATGAGTTGCCTTACAGGAAACTCCAAAGCCTAGGAGCACCATCAAGATATGTTTAAAGACTAATGTGAAACAAAATATATTGGGTAAAAACACGGGAGGTATTAAATTATGAAAGAGCTTCTCGAAACGATTGCAAAAGCACTTGTAGATTACCCGGAGGATGTTTATGTAAATGAAGTTGAGGGAGAGAAATCCAAGATCCTTGAGCTTCGGGTATCTAAAGATGACATGGGTAAAGTCATTGGAAAGCAAGGCAGAATAGCAAAAGCAATCAGGACTGTAGTAAAGGCTGCTGCAGTTAAAGAAAACAAAAGAGTGTCTGTAGAAATACTACAATAAAATTTGTGGGCAGGGGAAATACTCTTGTCCACATTTTTGGTTTTTTAGAACAGAATGGGAGAGGCTCAAAGAATTGAGTACCCTTGATGGGTGCATAATTTTTTAGGTCTAAAAGAAGATTTTGAATGGCGGTGTTTAATAAAGATGATACAATACTTGGAAGTTGGGAAAATCGTTAACACGCATGGTGTCAGAGGAGAGGTTAAAGCAATTCCTCTGACTGATGACCCAAGAAGATTTGACAAGTTAAAACAGATTTATATTTCTGACGTAATTTCGGAAAATATGAAAAAGTATGATATTGAGTCTGTAAAATACCATAAAAGTTTTGTAATATTGAAGATGAAAGAAGTCAGTGATATAGACTCTGCACAAAAACTAAAGGAGCAATTTATTATTATTGACAGAAAGGATGCAGTAAAACTTCCAAAAGATACTTTTTTTATGTGTGATTTGATTGACCTTGAAGTTTTCGATGAAAAAGGGGACAAAATCGGTACTGTTAAGGAAATACTGAAAACCGGAAGCAATGATGTATATGTTATAGAAGATGAAAACAAGAATGAAATACTTATACCGGCATTGAAATCGGTTGTTATGGAAATTTCGCTTGAAAATAAAAAGATTACGGTATCTTTACCACAGGGATTGATAGATGATGAGATTTGATATTCTGACACTCTTTCCCGAAATGTTTGATGTTGTTATGAATAAGAGTATTATCGGGAGAGCGCAGCAAAATGATATAATAAAAATCAATACAATTAATATTCGTGACTTTTCAAAGGACAAGCATAAAAAAGCGGACGATTATCCTTATGGGGGAGGTAGCGGAATGGTTATGATGGCACAACCTATCTATGATGCCTACCTCTCAATAGTTTCAAGTATTGAAAATAAGCCGAAGGTTATTTATTTAAGCCCGCAAGGAAATGTGCTAAACCAAGATATGGTAAGGGAATTGTCAAAAGAAGAACATCTGATACTTTTGTGCGGCCATTATGAAGGTGTTGACGAAAGGATTGTTGAAGAAATAGTGGATATAGAAATATCTATAGGGGATTATGTTCTTACGGGTGGAGAATTACCGGCCATGGTTCTTGTAGATTCTGTAAGCAGGTTGATACCGGGAGTATTATCAAGTGAAGAATCCTACTCACAGGAATCTCATTATGAAGGGGTTCTGGAATATCCTCAATACACAAGGCCTTATGAGTTTAATGGTAGGAAAGTTCCTGACATACTGCTATCGGGTCACCATGAGAACATAGCAAAATGGAGAAGAAAGCAATCGCTTAGGCGTACATCTTATAAAAGACCAGATTTGTTTGAGAAACTCAACTTTGACGACACCGACAAGAAGCTTGGTGCTCCTTAAAAGAATTAAGCAACTCTGAATTTTTAAAGTTTTAGGGAATGGAAAATGTTGAATAATCATAAATGCTATAGTATAATTTATTAAGGTTTATGTTATTATTATCTCCAAAGTTTCTATACTAATCACGAAAATGGTCCTACATTGAAAAAATTAATTTTCGTGATGTTGAATTAAGGAAATTCAAGTGCGATACAAAATATTTATCGCATTCAATATAGCGTACCATTTGATTTCAAATGAGCATTAACCAAAAACAATAAGGGAAGTTGTATATATATCATTCCTAAGTCAGATTGCAGGAATAAGTATAATCTGTGAGAATAATATGGATTGTCTCATATATAACATATATAAATTGTTCATATATAAAAAGAGATCAATAAAATCAATAAGGGGAGTATAAAAATGAAAATAAGAACGAGATTAATTTGCTATGTGCTGATTCTATGCATGCTTATGAGCGGTGTTTTCTTTGAAGCCACTGGGATGAATGCTTGGTCTGATGCCCATCAGAATTCGCCGGCTTTTGATAGTCATTCTCAAACTTTTTCCGATATAGAGGGGCACTGGTGCAGAGAGTACATAGAGAAATTTTTTGAAAAGAAATGGGTTATAGGCTATGACGATGGATTGTTTCATCCCAATAGGTTTGTAACCAGAGCAGAATTTACGGCAATGGTAGTAAAGATTTTTAAAAAGGTAGATTGTGCATATGAACACAGTTTTACAGATGTAAAAAAAGATGATTGGTTTTATACTCCGGTAGCTTGTGCTGCCAGTGAAGGTTTGATACAAGGATATGAAAACGGTTCTTTCAAACCAATGAATAACATGAGCAGGCAGGATGCGGCGGTATTGGTAGCAAAGCTGTTTGGGGTTGATTTCTTTGAGGGAGCCAAAGAGTATAAATTTGCAGATGAGGATACATTTCAATATTACTCTTCTAAAAGTATAAAAAATCTTGCATCCCACGGAATTATAAAGGGTTATCCTGACGGAATGTTTAGACCCTCAAGACTTATAACCAGAGCGGAAGCGGTAAGAATGCTAGATGTTGTGTTGCAATATATTGAAGTGCCAGAAGAGATAATTCCGGTAGTACCACCAGAGACACCTGGTTCATCTCCTACATTTACAGTAAAACCTACATCGACTCCCAAAACATCAAAGAATAAAGGAGGGGAAAGCTCGACAAAAGCTCCTAAACTAGACCCCACAGAGAAACCGGAACCAACAGGGACACCGGAACCTACGAAGACGCTGGAACCTACGGACACGCCGGAACCTACGAAGATGCCGGAACCTACGAAGATGCCGGAACCTACGGACACGCCGGAACCTACGAAGATTCCGAAACCTACGGACACGCCAGAACCTACGAAGACGCCGGAACCTACGAAGACGCTGGAACCTACGAAGACGCCGGAACCTACGAAGATGACGGAACCTACGGACACGCCAGAACCTACGGAGACGCTAAAACCTACGAAGACGCCGGAACTTACGGAGACACCGTCTCTGGTATATCGTACATATACCAGTTCAGAAGATTTTAATGAGGGTCAGTTAAGTAATGTAACTGGAAGGATAAAGGATCAATTGGTGCTTGAAGACAGAAAAGTTGGGCAAAGTATGGGGTCATTGCAAAATGTATATGGAGAAAAACAGGAACCACTATACATAGAAGTTACCCAGAGTATGCCCAAATCAATATTGATGCCGTCCGATGATAAAATAGAAGTGAATGTGGGTTTAAAGGGTATTGGAGACCCATTAGTGATTGAAAGAGAACCTATAGATTTAGTAGTAGCAATAGATGATTCGGGGAGTATGGAATGGGGAAATATTGATGATGTTATGGCGACTCCAAACAGACTGGACCATGCCAAAGAAGCATCAAAAGGTATCATAGACTTGATGCTGTCTTATGATAGGGCGGCAGTAGTTGAGTTTGCAGGAAGTGTATGGATTCAACAGGATCTGACCGATGATAAAGAACTTTTGAAACAAAGCATAGATAACACTCCAGCATCTCCATGGAATGGAACTGCTATTGGCGCAGCAATAAGAATGTCAATGCAGATTATTGAAAAGAAAAGTGATGTAGGGCGAAAGAAAGTAATTTTATTGCTTTCCGATGGTAGTGACAACATGTGGAGTTATTCACAAATAATACAGCAGGCAGAAATGGCAAAAGAGAAGGATATAAGAATATATTGTGTAGGGCTCGGAAGCGGAGCAGATCAGGATTTATTAAAGGAGATTTCAAAAATTACGAAAGCAGGATATTCTTTTAGTCCGACCATGGAAGAGCTGGAAGAAATGATGTTTGAAGCTGGGGAAGAAATCTTTGATATTGTGGGGAAAAATGTGATATTTGAAACGACAGTTGAAGAATATGTATCAGGGGATGAAATAAGCCCTGCACCTTCAAAGGTTATTGAGAATAATGATGGAAGTAAAACTTATCAATGGATATATGGCAGATTCATTATTGGGGAAGAAAAAGATTTGACAATACCTTTTGAATGTATTGAATTACTTGATGTATCAAAGGTTTTTCTGATGAAAGATACAAAACTTACTTATAAGGATGAGAATAACAAAGAAATTGAGATTTATATTGATGATGTTTTACTTCCTGTAAGCAGGTATTGTGATGAAGGAAACTGGAGTGCAGTATATGACAGTAAACGCGACGGAACAAAATGGGGAAGTGTTTGGTGGAACGGAAAAGTATACAATGATGGAACAATGAAAGTTAAGGTTTCAAGCAGTAATGACGGG
>CAYPCH010000026.1:0-33858 GCA_964409165.1 uncultured Oscillospiraceae bacterium
AACTGCATAGTCGGTTGAGTTAACTTCACCATCAAGATTTACGTCGGCAGCTGCCAGATTTATGCTTGATGATGCTGTGCCCAACAATACTCTTTTAAGTAAGGCATAATCTGTGGAATTGATACTACCATCATCGTTTATATCTCCGTAAGTTACAGAAGGTGGAGTAGTTACCGGGGGTATTGTTGTCGTTGGTGGAGGAGTTTGCCCGGCAATCGGAGGTTCTTTGCCCCACAAAAGTACACCGTTGTCATAAACGGGTATGTATGGAGTCATTCCAGCAAAGGAAACAGCGTCGTAATCAGGTGGACCTGTCAGGTTCTGATAGGACCAGTCGTTTTCGTTAGAACCGATATCCATGTCTTTATATTTGATTGATACAGTGGCATCTTTTTCACAATTTTCCCACTCGCTAGGCATAATCATGGTTCCTGAAAAATCGACTGTAAAATAGTATATGTTCCCCGAGTACTGCTTTAAACCGATAAGTTTTGCTCCCTGACTTTCTGCAAGCTTTATCTCCACATCATCTAGGCCTTGCCCTGCTTCAAACAGTTCCGAAAGGTCCATAAAGTAGCGGACAGACATTTTATCTTTCATAGTTGGAGGTCTTGCAGAACGGTTGTTTACCTGGAACATAAGATTCATTGCTCCGTAACCTTCATAAATTATCCATCCGCGACAGAAGTATTCATTAAAATTATCTTTCGGTTCTCTGAAATCTTCCGGTTGAGGCCAGTTTTCCAATGGGTCTCCTCCGTACATATCGTACATTTTTGCAAGAGAGCCTACAAAACCTGCGTTATAGTCAATGGCTACCTCGTTAAGTCTGTAGTCGGTAATATCGTCTTCCCAGCTGTCGTCCGAATTGGGGCCTCCTACCAATGCACCATACAGAATATGACGATGGAAACCCGGTACATCAAGCATACTTGCCCAGGAACCATGAGCGGTTCTATGATGAGGATGAACAGGCGCATTTTCACCGAATCCGACTACATAGCTTCCGCCACGAGGATTGTCTCCTAAGGCATAGTTAATCTGACTTTCGCCAAATTTACGATATTCTTCCTTCTTTGAGGGTGTTCCGATTGTTTCATCGTCGGACCATACGAAAGCTAAAAATGCAGCTGTTGTTGCATAACGTAACGAGCCCCAAGGTGACAGCCATGCCAATCCTCCGGGAGAATGTGTAAGTCCGGCGCCCGGCAACCACCAATCCAGGTTTTTTTCAACTATGGCTGCATAGCCTTCATCTTGACCCGCTTGTGCTATTTTAAGCGCAGCTCCGTAGCTTACGTCATCCCAGCAGTGAGTGTGCCCGCCGCCTAATGAAGTAATGGGCAGGGCGGATTTAGCCTTATCAAGATAAGTCTGTTCTTCGGTTTTTATATACAGCCATATAGCACCCCAAGCAATGTCATCGAGATAACTGCCTGAAGGATATAATTGATCCAAAGGATTTTTGCCTCTGTACTTATCGGCAAAATCAAAAATCTGTTTGGCATGTGTCAGACATTCTTGCGCATAGTCAGGATCGGTTGGTTCAAATATAATTGAAGCAATAGCCAATGCTGCGGCGGTTTGACCCGCAACGTCGGAACCCGGTGTTGAAGGATCCAGTTTAAAGGATTTTCTGTCCGTCATAATGTCAAGAAGTTCATGAGCAACCCAGACAGAGTGGTCTGACTCATTATATCCGCACATGTAATATAATACATCCGGGCTTGGATGAGCTTTGATAAGAAAGTCTGTACCCCATTTTATTTCATCCAGGATATCATCTAGTTGCCCTGATTTTTCAAAAGCACTGCGGTATTCATATACGTCCCAACCTAATTGAGATGCTGTATAGGAAATTGTATGAGTGAATTTGATTCCGTCACCGGCATCTGCCCAACCGCCGGTAAGGTCGAGACCGACATCCTCTCCATCCTTCATGGCTGCATCTGCCCGGTAAGGCAAAATATAGTCGTCGGGTAAATCTCCGAGACGGTTTGCCTTGTAGAAGAGAAGAGCCTTTTGCATGGCTTCGCCGTAATTGTAGTAAGCGTCTCCTGTACGCGGCGAAGAGGCTGCCTGAGTTTGAGTTTTGATTATACTATAAGGTAGCAATAAAGAAGTCACAAGTATTATCACAAGTGTACGCAAAAACCCATTGCGTAATGCTTTCCTTATCTTCATGATATGTATCCTCCCATTAAAAATTATTTATAATATAAGAAATATATATAAATCTATATAAGTCCATATAAATATATATAAATCCATATAAATCACGAAAATGACTCTACATTGAAAAAAGTTTTCGTGATGGTGTATTAACTATATTGAATTGCGATGTAAAACCTTTATCACATTCAATTTAATCGAAAGCGGAGTCAAATTGCTATACTTTTATTATATAATGTTACGAAAAATATGTACAGCGCAAAGTCGCAAAGTTGGATACAGTTCTTTACTATAACTCAACTTTCCCACAGTATTTATGGGCTCTTTGCCACTAACGTAGCATTGCTCACCGCGGTCAAAAAGTAAACTTTTTGACCTTAACTTGTGAGCAACCAGAGCCTCAAAATACTATAAGTGGGAAAGTTGAGACTATAAGCTATAAGCATAGTTTGTTATTTTGCCGATATAAATAGTATTATGGGATAAATTAAAGCTATTGTAATATGGTAATAAAGGTATAGGACAATAGTAATTTTGGTCTACGTACAATAGGGAATAAATGTGTTAAAATTATATTATGTAAAATCTTTATCGCATTCAATATAGTTCTAAAGTTGGGGGTTATTCTATGAAAGCTTTTAAAAAACTTCTTGTTATAACTCTTATAGCAAGTATGTTGTCAGGGTTCTTTCCTTATACCCTGCAAAATGTTTTTGCCGTGGCAACTCCTGTAAATGTTTATATAGACAGTTTCTCATACGGCAAACTCAAATTTCACTGGGACAAACCTATAGGAGCAAAGTCCTTCCGCATTTCCTATCATACACCCCAGAACAGTCTGGAGTCGGAAATAAGCAATGAAGATACAAATACTCATTTAATTGAAGGACTTGAGAACGATTATATATATGATATCAGAGTAGAGATGTATAATGATTTGGATGCTGGCGGTAGTAAAATAGCCGAGGGTATTATTTATTTTCTTCCAAGGATTTCTTTCTATGCCTCAAGGGTGGAGCAGGAAAGAAAGCCTATACCCGGAGGGGGTTACGAAACCGGGGATGAGCCCAGACTTAGTCTGAAATGGACTATGCCCAGGGTATGGAACCAGACCTCAGGAGAAGTTGCTTTTGCCAACGAAGCGAATTCAATCGATACTATAAAAAATAGCTTAAATAGTGTTTATAACAACGGACTTGACATAACAAGTCTCAACTTTAAAATTAATATTTCCAGCAGTATTTCAACATTAAACAGTGGTTCATCCCAGTCTTCCATATCAGTTGACTTTGGTGATGATGGTTATAAAGCTTACGTTTCGGGGAATCAGGAAACAACATCCGGTGTAGCGGGTCCGGATGCCAATAGGTTTATGAGCTTTGACCTTATAGGACGAAAGGATATTTCCATGCCTCTTCCAGCTACAGAAGAATTTGGGCTTCCCGACGGCGATATAATTCCCGGAACTGTGTATTACATGAACATCAAGCTTGCATTCAACAATGACTCTGGTGATACAAAGTATGCAGTTACTGTGGGTAAGCCTTCCGATCTCAATGGGAGTGTTCTTTCAGGAGCGTATTCCTATACATATACCCCGATCAGGTTTCAGCTCTCAAAGGATGCTGCAGACAATATATACATAAAAATGTTCAAGGTAAATCAGGGAAGTCTGGATCTTCCCAGAATGTTTTATGAAATCCAATCGAGTGATGACCCTACAATACCTGGTGACTGGACAGTAAAAAAGACTGTGGACGACAGCTTCTTTACACCGGGAGCTGAGAGTGCCATCACTCTTATTTCGGGAGTAGGGGTCAACAATAAGATATACTATAAAATAATAGTAAAAACTGATACCACAAGTGACAGGATTGAATCCCCTTCGATGCATTACACACTGACGGAGGACACCAACAAGTCACCTGTTCCGAAGGGAATAACCGTAATTGACAGGACGCTGGTTAAGAGAACTGTGTTGGAAAACAATGAAGACAAAATACAGAAATCCTCTGATGTTACAATTTCCTGGGAAAAGCCTTCTAACTGGGATGAGATTAGAGCAAATACCGACCCGGACAAGGATATCACTTTTCATTTGCTACTAAATACAAGTCAAGTACAGATGAATACCGAACCGTATCCCGAGCTGAAAGCAGATGGTGTGGTATACGGTTATTTCCCTCTTAAGTACAGATGCGTTATATATTTTTCCTCTAAAGCCGTAAAAGAAAACGGGAACCGACTGGAGTATACAATAAAAGGTTTTGAATTGTTCAACGGGAAATATTTTTCCGGGATGGACGCAACCGGTCAACCGATAATTGTTGATGAAGAAATAGAAAATCCCGAGGGTTATACTGATTTTCTGCTTCCCAATAAGGTATATTACATGCAAATGTACACTACAAATGCTGCTAACAGGAATTCCACAGAATTGGAGGATATGTCTGACAGGTCTGTCATTGTAAGCTTTACAACTCGTGCTACCGAGGAAGTGGATGTTCCTCTTCCTAAAAATTTTAGGCTAAGCAGAAATGATGCGGATGTCACTATAGGAGAAACGACTGTTATATCAAATTATATAGAGTTTCAGTTTGACAAGGTAAGTGTAAACTGGAAGAACTTTGATTCTGCTATAAATGCATCAAATAGGATTTATTATGATGTTTATATGAGTACCCGAACCGATATAAACACTTTCAGACTTATAGGCAGCACGGAGGAATTAAAGGGTGATCTGACTTTTGTGGGTGCGGATGATGAGCAGAGTACGTCTGTAAAAGTTGTTGTAAGAAACTTTTCAAAAGGTACAGATGCAAATGCAGCCTTTGGGTCTGAATTAAGACCAAATACAACCTATTATTTTATAGCTAAAACCAGGCTCAGTATAGAAGGACAGGAAAATGACAAGATATCAGACCCTACAGCACCTCTTTCGGTAACCACCGTTAAGGGTGTTATCGGTACTCCCGATGATTCTTCAAAGAGACCTTTGGCTCCAACTGACTTTGGAATAGCTGACGATGAGGACGGCAATCTTATACTTACAGGCTCAAAAGTAGTTTTTACCTGGATCCGGGAAGAAACAGAGGTAGCCTATAATATAATATGCACATCAAGGAGACTTGATGCAGAGGAGGGCTCTTATTCCGGTGCGGAGGATGCGTTGTTCCAGAGTTTTAATGCTACATTTGGCGAAATAGTTCTTGACCCTTCACTGGAGGAATTTCCGGAGAATTTTGACTATAACCCCTTAAGCCGGGTATGTACTTACACAATAGACAAATGGCTTTTCCCCAACAAACTATACTATTTCAGCATAAAGGCTGTGAAAAAGACAGACAGCTCAAGCTTCAGTTCTTGGGTTTCCATTCCGGTAACGACATCGCTTATTGAACAGCCTACATTTGTAGAAGCCATTGGAAATGTGCAGCTGGGATTTTCGTTTAGCGATGAAGATATCAATGCGAAAACCGAAGATTACAGTATTAATATTAAAGCCGAAAATGACCTGAAATACAGGAAATTGACACAAGATAAATATACAATTGCGAAGTTCGGGGCAACATGCTATGTGAGGATTGCAAATCTTAAAGCAGATACTTATTATGATGTAAAAGTTAACAAGGACAATGATGAAACTTTGGTTTATATTAAAGAAAATATGACTACAAGGGACAGTTATCATGAAATAGAAGTAAAATGGAGAGGTATTCCCGAATATAAGTTTGAGCTGACTATAAAGAATGAAAAGGATGACAACTATACAGTTCTTTCGGCACAGGATTTTGAACAATATACTGATGAGAACGGAAAAATATTACCCTATTATCGGGAGAAAAATGCAAAAACCAGTGGCAGTGATTATGAATATTTCTATGCAAGAATAAAGAGTATTCCGGTTAAGCATTTAGATGGTTCTATTGAGCATGTTCCCTTGGATTCCAATACAAAGTACTATATTAAGGTGCGTACGGTAAAGGTTGACCCTGTAGACCCGGCTATAGTAGCATACTCGAAATACTCAGACACCGTAAACATCAGAACTGATTTCAATCAGAAAGATTATGATGAGGAAGACATGGATACAAAGAAGGAAGCATCCTTCCTTGATAAAATAGAAAAGCTTGAAAAGTCAACTTATTGGAGAGTTGGTTTGGGTGATGAAAATAGTAGCAAAATTCTTTTAAAGGCAGATAGAATTGTTAATGCTATCATGAATAACGGCAGATATTCGTTTGAGCTTGATATATCAAGAATTGCGCAAGGTGTCTGCGAGAATGTCATATATATACCTGAAGATATTATTTCATCGCTGGAATCCGGTAACAAGAGCCTTGTAATAAGGACTGAAGGGGCGGAATACACACTAAGGCCGGGGACGATTGATTTGCAGAGCAGGGAAATAAAAGAGCTCAAGGATAAACAGAATGTTAATGATATAATTTTCAAAGTGAAGATAAGCCGTTTAGAAAAGCCTTCGAAGCCTTTGCCTGATGGATTTTCAGCTGTATCAAGAATAAGCGGCTTTGAAGTTTCTGCATTGGGTACTTCTCTTACCTACGCTCAATTGAAGGGACAAATAGATGATTTGCTGTACAATAAGGAATCTGGACTGCTACAGGAGAAATTAACAGATATATTAACTGCCAATGAGGGTATAAAAACCTCCAAACAGCTTGAAACTTTGTTGGAAAAGTCTACTAATGATATTGAGTCCAAATTGTCAGAATTTATCAAAAGCAAGCTGGAGGGTAAAAATAGTACATATCCGATAGTGGCAAGTTCCCAAAGGATAAATGAGTTTAAAAATCCAATTATGACGAAAATCTTTTTTGAGGATAAGGAGGGCTTAAAACTTCCCTATGTATGTTATAGCGGAGATAAGGAGTGGCGAAAGGTATCAGCAGGCACTGTTTATATATCAAACAGCACGGTTTTCAATGCCGTAAGGGCAGGAGAATACTCTGTTCTTCTGATGGAAATAACCTCTGAAGGTTTTGCGGGGGATTATACATTGCCGGAGGATATGAAGATATTGATGTCAGCATACGATCTTGCCGATGTTTTCGGGTCTCTTGAGTCTTTTTATCCTGATGATACTGTTAATGTAAAGGAAATAGTTCTTCTATATGAAAAAGTAATAGGCAGGGAATTTGAGAGTACAGGACTTAATGTCAAACAGAAGGCAGAGAAATATGGTCTTGGTAGCCTTATTGGATTGGGCGGAGTGCTAAAGGAAGTAAACAGGCAGGAAACGGCAAAAGTAGTTATGATGGTTTACTCTTACAGAACAGGCGTGAATGTTATGAATATGGTACCGGGCAAGTATCCGTATATCAGTGATGCGGATGATATTGGAGACCAGAATTATAAATTTGTAATTATGGCTGTGGATATGGATTTACTAAGGCTCGATGGGAATAGTGCGTTTTTACCTCAAAGGGGTATAACAAGGGAACAGCTTGCAAGTGTATTTGTCAAGGTGCTAAGAATAACGGGAAGTATATAGGGCATTATTTTCAGCATTTCTAAATAAGGAGATATGACAATGCAAGTCATTAAGAGAATCACAACCTTAACCATGATATTGATGCTGATACTTAAAACAGGTATCGGTACTGTTTCGGCTTCTTATAATGAGCCGCAGACACCGCCGTCAATGGTAAGGGTGGAAGCAGAGAACGAGGACGAACCACCTATCGGGTATAATGAGTTCGATAAAAATTATGTTGACATAAAGTGGAACGCCAGTTTTCCGCCCGGTGCATCAGCAGGCTATTTAAATGTGTATACTCAGGAAATAACAAAGCCTTATAAGACTCCGGGAGGAAGAATCCAAAGAGAAAAAAACATATCCTCAACCACTGATTCTATAAGGATTAAAGAGCTTGAGCCGGGCACCATATACTATATTGATATGACGGCATATCATACGAGTTTGGTCGACAATGCTACTTACACCAGTCAAGAGTCGGTACCCTCGAATAAGGTTAAGGTATTGACGGATATAAGCCTGGCTGCTTATTCCAGCGGAACCAACAAAATAAAGATTGAGTGGGATGATGTGTGGAACAGTGGCGGGAGGATAGATTATAAGCTTTACATTTCTGAAAACAGCAGCTTTACAAATACTCCGCCCATATATATAGGACAGGCACAGATAGGGGCTGACAAGCCGGTTACAGTAAATGAAGATTTGGGCAAACTGGAGTATCTTCATACAGTAAGAGACCCGGGAAGGGTTTATTATGTGAGGATTGAGCCGGATATAGCAGACACAGAGCTTAAAAAGACACAATACACCAAAACTGTTTCGGTAAGCAGCTTTATTCTGGTTAAAACCACAAAGGTTTCTACTACCGATTCAGGAGTAATATGGAGACTTGAGTGGAGTCCTGTAGTTACGGGGCTAAGCGATAGCAGCATAAAGATTCTCTACCATGTTTACAGAGGGGTAAATGGCTCAAACGACCTGCCCCAATATATGGCAGCCGTTGACGGTACAAACTTTTTTGTCACACTTCCCTCTGAAGAGTCTCAGAATTATTTTGTAATAAGGGCTATAGTCACAAAGGACGGTGAAGAAGTATACAAGGGGATAAGAATTGAATCGGATCGAATTGTTGTAGGAGAGCAGGAGGTATCTTCCCGCCCGGTTGCTCCAGAGATTGTAGATGAGTTTGTGAGGGTTGCCGGGGATGCTATAATCAGTTATAAGAATGAACTTAAACCTGACAGTGCTACTGTTTTGTGGAGGGTTCCTTCAAAAGGAGATGGTCAGGCGGATAATGATGTTGCATATGATATTTGGCTGATCAATGACCCGAATCTTATTGACAATCCTCCCGAGAGTACAAAAGTTGCTTCCGATATAAGAATGGGAAATGAAAACCATATTATGAACGGTAATACACTGATAGGTTATAAATATGCAATTTCACAGCTTACTGCAAATTCCACTTACTATTTTAAAATTGTTGCAAAAAAACAGTTTATCGAATACGTTGACGACATCCTGCAGAATGTAACGTATTATTCCGACCCTGCCTACAAGGTTATTATAACGCCTGCAGAAGGACCGATAGAGCAGCCACTTGTTCCTGCAAGACCGCCTCTTAAGGTTAAGAAGTCTTCTGAGGGCAGGGATATGATAACCAAGAACACTGTTACAATACAGCTTAAAAACCTATGGTATGAAAAGTATAATTATGAATCCCGGAATTGGGAATATATAAGGACAGAGAAGCTTAGCAAAAGTGATGTTCCACCGTTTATACCATCCCCCTCTGTTGTAGATGACGTGTATTACAGAAAGGTTGTTTATGATCAGGGAGTTACAATAGATGTAGGGTGCATAGAATATACGGAGGGTATGTCCTACAATGACCTAAATGAGCTGCCTGCGGACAAGATAACAAGTTTTCCGATTACAGCAAATGACTCTATGGAAAACCCCAGGTTTAATCCTGATGAGGCAAGGCATAATGTGGATATAACGTTAACAAACCTTGAGCCGAACACCATGTATGTTATATGGGTAAGGGCCTCAAGGCAGAGTATTAACTTTGTATCGGAGCCATCGGATCCAGTGATTATAACCACAGGCTCGGTTATAGTACCTCCGCTTGAGAAGCCTGTTGTACCATATTTTAACTACAACCTTGCGGGGGATGACTTTATAGACATAGGATGGGAGTTCAACTACAGATATGATTATTACTTGAAATACAGTACAGAGGATGATATTAGCAAGGCTATAGACAGTATTCCAATTACACATAAAGACCTTTCCAATTACATATATTACAGGGTAGAAGGACTTGAACCGGATACCCTCTATTACTTCTGGGTACAGGCAGAATCAGTCAGCGAGTCGGGTGAGAGCATGCTGTCGGAGTGGAGTGACTCATATCCTGTGAAGACTTTGCCGTTCATGGCTCCCGATACACCAAGGGGGTTTGGTTTGAAAAACATCGCAGATGCAGTTACAAAGAACAGTATAACCTTTGAATGGATTCAGGAGGAAGGCAAAGAGTACATTCTGGAGATTTCAGGCGATTTGGATTATAAAGAGCTCAATGTGCATAATCCCGGCGAAGTTTCCGAGTACAAGGTTGAAGGGCTTCGATCCAATCACCGTTACTATGCAAGGCTGTATTCCTATGATGCTGAAAAGCAAATGAAGTCTGAGCCTACAAGGAGCATAACTGTAAGGACCAAAAGAAGCAATGATGACTATGACTCGGATCAGGATGTGGATAGTGTTATAACCGGAGATTTTATTGAAATAGATGACAGCATAACCGGAGGAACATGGAATATAAGAATAACAGGCATCAATGCAGACAGGTTTGTTGAACATATTTTAACAGATAACATCCTTGATTATAAAATTGACCTTGCAACGCCTCCGGCAGCTTATGAAAAAGCCAGAATCCTTGTATCGGACAAGGTGTTTAAGGCACTGACTGATATAAAAGAAAACCTTGTTATTGACACTGGAGATATTTCCTTGGTAATAAGACCGGGAGTTATTGGCTCTGCTGCAAAGAATCCTCTCATTGCAAACATTAAGGATATTGATTATGAAATAGTGGTTTCATATCCGAAAAGTGTTAAGACCAAAGTTAAAAATATGACTTTTAAAACAGGGGAAACACAAATACAGATAGGTGTTATGGTAAGTGGAAGTACTGTACCCGTTACCGATTTTTCAAAACCTCTGAAGATATCTATAGCATACAGCGGGAGCAATTGGTACAAGGAAGAAAGTACATTCGGCTTTTTATGTGAACCTTCACAGTCTTTATGGAAAAGGCTTGAAACATCAGCGGTTTTTGATGGGGAGAGAAATACAGGGATAGTATCCTTCGAATTAGGGAAAACAGGAAAAGTAGCGGTAGCAACAATTGGAAAGGATTATTTTGACGATATATATTCTCATAAATATGAGACTTCCATTAATAATGTTGCATCTATCAATGAGCTAAAAAGTGTGACCAACAGGAGATTTGAACCCGACCGTTATGCAACTCTTGCAGATACGGTGAAACTGATGATGGATATACTAGGTTATGATTATGGAGCGGATTTTATGCAAAAGGCTGCAAAAGCTGGACTGATTGATTTTGATGATGTCGGCAACGCTAGCAGCAACTGTACTTTTGATAAGGCTTTACTAATGCTGCAAAGGGTTCTTGAATTAAAAACAGGACAAAGTCTTGACAAAACCGACAACACAAAATTTATGAAAGATAACGGATTTGTAGTAATAAAAGACAGTGGTAAAATCATTACGGAGGATGAATCCTTAACAAGAGGAGATGTAGCGTTGCTTATAGAGAAGCTTCTGATTTTTATTGGAGAACTGGGATAAATTTTCTATGAAAAAAAATAAAAATCTATGTTTTAAAAGAAGGATTCGGGGTGTATAATAATGAATATTAATAGAGTGACAGTATACATAATATTAGTTGCAATATTCTTTCTGAATGTGGGAAAAACAACTGCCCATGGGCCGATATATAAAACTGAGCGCCTTGACGGCAGCAAAATAAGGATTACCCTCAAATGGAGCAGTGAAGATGAAAATAAAAATAAGAATAAGGGAATTGGCATTGCGTATTTTTACCTGAAGAATGCAAAGACACTCTATATAGGGTATGAAGTAAAGGATGGGTTGCCCCATACTGCATCTATAGATTTTGATCTCAACAGTGCCATACCTCCAATAAGGATTAATCTTGCTAATATAGGAAATTCAGAAGGAACACTTTTCAAGGATATAAAAGACAGTGAAGCACAAGAGTACATAATTCATCTGCATGATGCAGGAATAGTGAGCGGAAGGCCAGATGGCACATTTGCCCCGGAAACCTTTATTACAAGAGCGGAGTTTATGGCAATAATGGTAAAGGCTTTGAAGCTCAAGAGTTTCAATACCGATTCAAACGTATTTGCGGATATAGAGGGACACTGGGCGCAGGAAATACTTTTACTGGGCAGAGAGCATGGCTTGATTTCCGGTTATGAGGATAACACAGTGAGGCCGGACAATTATATAACTCTTGCGGAAGTGAGTTCTGTAATTTCGAGAGCTTTCAGTTTTAAGACATCGCGCAACGGAATATACGGACAATTAAGAAACGATAGATGGTACAGCACTTCGGTCAAAAAAATGTTCGATGTCGGTATTTTGACAGTGGATGACAGTATTTACAACCGATTTGATGAAGAAAAATATATAAATAGGGCAAACTGTTCCATAATGGTGAGCAGGGCACTATCAACATATTGATTTATAACCACATTTCCCGACATAATAAATATGAAAATGACACTAATACTTTTTAAACAACCATTTAGATAAATCACGAAAATGATTCTATATTGAAAAATCTAATTTTCGTGATATTGTATTAAGGAAATTGAAGCGCGATGTAAAATCTTTATCGCGTTCAATGTAGATAACTATCATGCTATATTTATGCTATATTATAATTGCCGTAAAGGGAGGTGGTATCACAAAAAACAAATCTTGGAAGTTTCAATTTAACAAACGGCAATTGAACCGCAACGGCTAGATTAAAAAATATTACATGTATATCTCCATGTTTGAAAGGTAATAATTTTATTATACCGGGCGCACTTTATGCTCAGAATAATGCAATTGCGCCACAAAACATTAGAGGGGATATATATGAAGAGGCTTTTTAGTAAATATTTCTTTTTTTTAATAATCTTAATATTTCTATTTACAACCGGGTATATGACACTATATTATAGAGAAGGGTCTTCTGCTGTATTGTGGAAAGCATTCAAAGCTTCATCTGCGGAATTTATGAGCGGCGAAGTATTTGTATGGGGAAATGCAGAAGTCAAAGATGCAGGTTTTGATAATATGATAGAGCTGGCGGATGATTTTGCAGTTGATATGGGAGTTGTAAAAAATGATGTTTTTTCAAGAAACATCATCAAAAATGATTTTATCGACAAGATAGAAATAATAGGCTCTGACAGCTGCAACAGAACAGTAAACATTGTTGCACAGCTCAACAGGGAAGGCGGAGGTCTTTCAGAAAGGTATGTTTCAGTGGGTATCAGCGGAGATTTTGCTGATATGAAGATTGAAGATACTGCCCTCTATGTGAAGGATATGTTTAAAAGGTATAAGGTAAAACCGAAATCAAATTCATGCATAACAGGATGTTTTGAAGGAAAACTTGGGTATGAGAAATTAAATGAAATAAGCAGGAAGATATTGAAGGTTGCCGGGGCTAAAAAGGTAAATGGGATTTCAGATAATAATCTTATAAGCGTTTCGGCGTATTCTCCTCTTATAGGAAATACTCTTAAGATAGACGGAAAAAAAGTGAACATGAATTTGGCGATAAGGTATAATTCTTATGAGAATAAAACATACATATGGCTTGCATCGCCAGTAATAACAATTGAATATTAAACTAAAGACAAAGAAGAAAAAGTAAATTACGAAAGGAAGAAGAAACGTGCCCAAACTAATAGTATCCGAGGGAAAACCCTTAACAGGTAAAGTTAGAGTTAGCGGTGCAAAGAATTCCGTATTGCCGATTATAGCTGCGTCTACTCTCGCAAATAAGGACAGTGTTATTGAAGAAATTCCTTATCTTACGGATGTACAAATCATGTGCGATTTGTTAGAATCATTTGGGATTAATGTTGAGTTTTCAAATAATTATAATAAGCTTTATATAAGCGCTTCCGACATAATAAATACTACTGCGCCCTATGAGCTGGTGAACAAAATGCGGGCGTCCATACTTGTAATGGGACCGCTTTTGGCTAAAAGCGGCCAGGCAAAAATATCTCTTCCGGGTGGTTGTGCAATAGGAACCAGGCCGGTCGATTTACATCTTAAAGGATTTGCTGCAATGGGTGCGGATATTACCCAAGGGCATGGCTTTATAGAGGCAAAGGTTAACGGAAAATTGAAAGGCAGTAAAATATATCTGGACTTTCCCAGCGTGGGAGCTACAGAGAACATAATGATGGCAGCAGTATTGGCAGAAGGTCAGACCATTATCGAAAATGCGGCAATTGAGCCTGAGATAGTTGATCTTGCCACATTCCTGACAGCTATGGGAGCGGATATAAAAGGAGCAGGCACCGATGCAATAAAAATAAACGGAGTAACGTCCTTGGGCGGAACAAATCATGCAGTAATTCCCGACAGGATTGAAGCGGGCACCTTTATGGTGGCGGCTGCCATAAGTGGCGGTGATGTGGTTATAGACAATATTGTTCCGGATCATGTAAAGCCAATAACTGCAAAGTTAAGGGAAGCAGGCGTAGAGGTATCGGAGGAACTTGCAAGCATTCACGTAAAAGCCGGAAACGATTTGAAATCAATTGACATAAAGACCCATCCCTATCCTGGATTTCCGACCGATATGCAGGCTCAGATGACTGCGCTTATGACCAAGGCTGAAGGCACCAGCATGATAATAGAAACAATTTTTGAAAACAGATTTATGCATTTGGCAGAGCTTAAAAGGATGGGTGCCAATGTAAAAATTGAAGGCAGAAGCGCTGTAATTGAAGGAAAGCCGAGACTGACCGGAGCGCAGGTAAAAGCTACAGACTTAAGAGCCGGTGCGGCGTTGATACTTGCAGGCCTTATTGCTGAGGGCGATACCGAGATATCGGATATTGAACATATAGAAAGAGGATATGTGGAGATACATGAGAAGCTTAATGCATTAGGTGCCAATATTAAAAGGGTTGAAGATGAATAAAAGAATTATACATAATACAGGGATATGGCTAATTAGCTGTATCCTTGTATTTTTTTGATAAACTCTTACATTTTACATACTTATATTTCATAATGCTTCAAAGTAAATTTACTGTGAGGATATAGTTGTAAGTTGCATCATAATATATTATAATAAACGAGACGGAGCATAAAGGCATAAAATGGATCAAAAGACAGAGAAGAAAACCTAAAGGCATTTTTGGGAGGAGGGGGAGTTTGAATAAAAACAGGGTAGTAATAACAGGAATGGGAGTAATTACTTCAATAGGTGAAGGTGTTAACGAATTTTGGAATGCAGTTATAAACGGCCATTGTGGAATAACTGAAGTGCAGTCATTTGACACTTCTAAACATCGCAATCACTTTGGCGCTGAGATTAAGAATTTCAATCCACAAAAATATATGTCAACCAATAAGTTGAGCAGGATAGGCAGGGCTTCGCAGCTAGCAATTGCTGCTACATCTATGGCGTTAAAAGATTCAGGAATAAGCGTTGACCAAATTGATAGACAAAAAATAGGTGTTTCACTAGGGACAACAATGGGAGAAATTCAGGTAGAGGAAGAAATTAGTACTGTATGGGTAGAGGAAGGAATTGAAAAAGTACCTCAAAAAAAGTTTTTACAATATCCAAGTGGGAATATTCCAGCTAATGTTTCAGCGGAATTTGGTTTTAATGGACCCAATATAATAATTCCTACTGCATGTGCTGCTGGGAATTATGCTATAGGGTATGGTTTTGAAATGATAAAAGGTGGGAAAGCAGATTTTATGGTTTGTGGAGGTGTTGACCCATTTTCCAGAGTTGCGTTTACTGGATTTAATCGTTTGCTTTCTATGGCTCCTGATGTTTGTAGACCATTTGATTTAAACAGAAAAGGAATGATTGTAGGAGAAGGTGTTGGAATACTTGTAATGGAAGCACTTGATAGTGCGATGAAAAGGAACGCTCATATTTACGCAGAAATTCTTGGGTATGGTTTAGGGTGTGATGGACATCACATGACAGCACCACATCCTGAAGGATATGGTGGGAAAAGAGCTATCGAATCGGCATTGAAATGTGCAGGTATTTCAGTAGATGAAATTCAGTATATTAGCGCCCATGGAACAGGTACTAAAGAAAATGATCGTATTGAAACTAAAATAATCAAAAGTGTATTTGGACATACAGCAAAAAGTGTACCTATGAGTTCAATAAAGTCTATGATAGGTCATACAATGGGAGCAGCTAGTGCTATTGAGGCTGTTTTATGTGCTATGATTGTGAAAAATGACGTAATTCCTCCTACTATTCACTATAATAATCCAGATCCAGAGTGTGATTTAGACTATGTTCCTAATGTATCCCGCGAGCATAAGGTTAATATAGCACTTTCAAATGCTTACGCTTTTGGTGGAAATGATGCAGCATTATTAGTGGGTAAATTTTCGTGATTTTATTATCAAAAGGATGGTTAAAATGGGGATGAATTCTAGAGTTGTTATAACAGGAATTGGAGTAATTTCATCTATTGGAATAGGAAAAGATTTGTTTTGGGATAGATTAAATAAAGGAATAGTAGGGACAAGACCTATTACATTATTTGATACAGGTAGTTTTGCTTGTAAACAAGGAGCTGAGATAGAGAATTTTGATCCCGAAGAGTTTTTAGGGAAAAAGGGATTACGGCACATGGATAGGAGCACACAGTTAGTTCTTAGTGCTACAAAAATGGCTCTAGAGAATAGGAGTAATCCAATTGATGAAGAAAACTTAGCAGATGTTGGAGTGGTAATTGGTACTGCTTTTGGGAGCATCCAAAGTATAGGACAATTTGACAGAGAGTCTTTAGAAAATCCCAATTATGTAAATCCCATGGCCTTTCCCAATACTGTGATAAACTCTCCTGCTAGTCAAATCAGTATCAAGTATGACACAAAACGTTTTAATGTTACTATAAGTAATGGATTTTCTGCAAGTTTAGATGCCATTGGATACGCATTAAGCTGTATAAGGACAGGTATGACGAAAACTGTTTTAGCTGGTGGAGTTGAAGAACTATCAATTGAATCATACGCTGGTTTTTACTATAATAAGCTTCTTTCTGGATCGAATGGTGATCAAATAGAAATAATGTATCCTTACGACAAAAAAAGAAAGGGAATTATACTGGGGGAAGGAACAGCTGTATTATTAGTTGAAGATTTGGAAAGTGCAAAAGAGTCTAATGCAAATATATTGGCTGAGGTTGTTGGATATGGTACTTGCTGTGATGCAAGCTATGAATATAATTTTAATCCTAACGCTTATGGAGCTAAAAATGCAATGAGTATGGCATTAGAAGATGCAAAGATGGACTATACAGATATAGATTATATCTGTGGGAGCGGAAATGGAAATGTAGAAGGGGATGGGATGGAGTTAAAAGCCATAGGAGATGTTTTCAAAAATAATTTTGATAATATGGAGCTTGGCTCAATTAAGGCTTCTATAGGGGAATGTTTTGGCGCATCGGGAGCAATTCAAACAGTAGTTGCTGTTTGGGCTATTGAAAATGGTTTAGTTCCTCCAACAGCTAATTTTACAGGTTCTGAAAAAGAGTATGATGTTATAAATATATGTTCAAAGGCAAAAAGTAAAAATATCAATAATGTTATGATCAATTCCTTTGGTTGTAACGGAATTAATTCTTCGCTAGTAATAAAAAAATATATACCATAAAAATTTTAGGAGGTAAAAAGATGAATACTAATGAAATGAAAGAACAAGTAAAGGAACTTATTGCAGAAATTATTGAAAAAGAGGTAGATGAGTTTGGTGATGACGCATCCTTTGTTGACGATTTAGGGCTGGACTCTTTAAGGGCTTTAGAAATTTTAGCGGCTTTAGAAAAGAAATTCAAAATCGAAATTCCAGAAGAAAAATTGACTGATCTTACAACGGTTAATAAAACGGTAGAAGTAACAATGAGTATACTTAATTAAGCTTATTTAAGAAACAAAAGTTGAATAATAGAGATATAGAAAACATATATTATAAATTTTGTTTTTTAAGGTAGGAATTAGGGGGGAGAGGCTAAGATGATATTGAACTTTGAAGAGATAAAAGAACTATTGCCACAAAGGTTTCCTATTTTGATGATAGATAGAGTTTTAGAATTTGAAGAGGGGAGAAGTATTACAGCTATAAAAAACGTCAGTGGAAATGAGATGTTTTTTTTGGGACACTTTCCTGATAACGCTGTAATGCCAGGAGTTTTAATCATTGAAGCTATGGCACAGACTGCTTCAATACTTGCGAAACTTACATACAAATCAAATCAAAAATCTAATAAATACTATTTTGCGTCTGCGAATAAAATAAGGTTTTTAAAGCCCGTAGTTCCTGGAGATCAACTTATAATAAAAGTTGAAGTGATAAAGCTTACTTCTGCGGCAGGTATTGTCAGAGCTGAAGTTACTGTTGATGACAATGTTGTATCAACAGGTGAACTTGCATTTGCAGTACCTAAAGAAGGGTAGGAGAATTGTCCATGGATTATAGAGTAGTAATTACAGGGCTTGGAGTTGTAGCTCCAAATGGCATAGGAAAAACAGAGTTTGAAAAGGCCTTATTAACTGGTGTTTCCGGAGTTGGTGAGGTAGAGTCGTTTGACACATCTCTTTTGAAGTTTCATAGGGGTTGTGAAGTAAAGAACCTTGCCTCTTCCCCCTATAGTGAAATTGGAAGAGCTTCTTTAATGGCAAATATAGCAGCCCAACAAGCAATTAGTGATTCAAAACTTAAATCAGATGAAATAAAAAGTGATCTTATGGGAGTTGTTATTGGTACTGGACTTGGCGAAATTCAAGCTGTAGAAAGTATAATAGAACATATAGTACAAAAAGGTTACGATGATGTGCCAATTGAGCTTTTAAAACAGTATAATCATGATAATATATCCTGTTCTATTGCTAAAAGTTTTGGAATTAAAGGTGTTAATTCTGTTGTATCTACAGCATGTTCAGCTGGAAACGATTCTATTATTTATGCATATAATCAGCTAAGGCTGAATAAAGCAAAAATAATGCTGGCAGGAGGGGTGGATCCTTTCTCAAAAATAGCATATATCGGTTTTTCACGTCTAAATGCTATGTCACCTGACGAATGTAAACCTTTTGAAAAAAATCGAAAAGGTATTATTGTAGGTGAAGGAGCTGGAATTATGGTTCTTGAAACCCTTGATAATGCATTAGAAAGAAAAGCTTTTATTTATGGAGAAATAATAGGTTATGGAACAAGTTGTGACGCTTATCACATGACAGGTCCTGATCCAACTGAGCAAGGTGGAGCTGCTAAGGCTATATCAAAGGCATTAAAGTCAGCAAAAATAGATACGAAGGATGTTGATTATATATGTGCTCATGGTACAGGAACAAATATTAATGATAAGGTAGAAACAATGGCCATAAAAAGAGTATTCGGATTACATGGGTACAATGTTCCTGTAAGTTCAATAAAGTCTATGATTGGTCATACAGGTGGAGCCGCTAGTGCAATTGGTGCAATTGCCTGCTTAATTGCCATTAACAGGGGGGCAATACCCCCTACAATAAATTACTGTGAACCTGATCCGGAATGCGATCTTGATTATGTGGCAAACGAAGGTCGTTTGCATAAGATTAATATTGCAATTAATAATTCATTTGCTTTTGGAGGAAATAATTCTTGTGTAGTGATAAAGAGATATGTAGGTATTTAGAATTGATTTCTTATATTAATAACTTTAATCAGTGTTTTATAAAATGAAATTTTAATTATTTTAATTAAATTAGGAGTTAACTTTATGTATAAAGAAGTAGTTATAACTGGTGTGGGTATAGTTTCCTCCATAGGTATTGGGAAAATTGAGTTTTGGGAAGGCTTAATAAGTGAGTCTAGTGGGATAGGATATCTAAGCCTTTTTGATGATTTGGAAGCAGACTGTATTTTGGCAGGTGAAATTAAAGATTTTAGTCCTGGTAGTTATATAGATAAAAAGGGGATTAAATATTACAACAGGTGCACTCGGTTTGCCACAGTAGCATCAAAGTTAGCCCTTGATGATGCTGGTTTTAATGAATCAGATTTTAATGGAGATGAAGCTGGAGTAATATTGGGATCAGCTTTTGGAAGCCTAGGTAGTGTGAAAGATTTTTACACTGAAGCTTTAAAAGAGGGTCCAAGATATGTAAATCCTATGATGTTTCCAAATACTATGGCAATAATACCTTCCAGTCAAGTAGCTATAAATCACGGAATAAAAGGAATAAATAGAACTTTTTCTAATGGGGTCACATCGGGGATTGATGCTATATGTTATGCTGTTGACCTTATTAGAACTGGTGAGGTTAAATTTGTCATAGGAGGAGGAGCAGAAGAATTATCTCCTTTTTTATATGCAAATAATTATAAACATCAAGCTAATATAGATAGTAATAAGCAGGATTGTGCGAATTTTGGAAATCCTTTAATCTATGGTGAAGGGTGTGGCTTTTTAATTCTTGAAGAAATGGAGCATGCCTTAAAAAGAGGTGCAAATATTTACGCTAGAATTTTAGGGTATGGACAGAGTTTTTCACCGGAAAGTAAAAGCTTTAGAGATATTCAATATGCAGCTAGCAGATCCATTGAAAAAGCGATGTCTGAAGCAGGTGTTATTTCTTCTGGTATTAGCCACATTTGTTCTAGTGCAAATTCGGAGTATGAATATAATTTTGTTGAAAAAGATGTAATTAGGAATTTGATTGAACAATCAGATTGTAGCATTAATTTTATTAAGCCTGCAATTGGAGAGTGCTTTGCTGCATCAAGTTCATTACAAGTTTGTGCAGGCGTTATGTCGTTAATGAAAAAGACAGTAATTCCTACATTTAGTCCTGAATTTAGTAAGTTTGATACTCTTATTAGTGAGAAAAAAAATATACAACAAGAAAAAAAATTATCAACTATTCTATGTAATTCTTTTTCATTAAGCGGTAGCACAAGTTCCTTAGTATTAGGGGAATACAGATAGTAGTTATTTTATTGGTTAAGGGGGGATAATTAATGAAAATTGGTTTTATATCATTAAAAAATATATTATTAGGCAAAAACTTTGTGGATTTATGGACAAGCCCAAAAGAGATTAACGCATATAAGCGGCTTTATACATGTCCTAATTTAGGGTTACTTACAGTTGCTGGATTAACGGACGAATCTTTTGAAATAAGCTATGTTGACGAAAATCAAGAAAGTATTGATTTTGATGAATCGTATGACGTAGTTTGTTTATCACCTGTAGCACAACAAATATCAAATGCCTACTATGTGGCTGGAGAATTTAGAAAAAGAGGGGTAAAGGTAGTAATTGGTGGGATTCATGCTACTGTTGTACCTGATGAAGTTAAAAGTCATTGTGATAGTGTAATGATAGGTGAAGCTGAGAACTATTGGGATGAATTTTTGTGTGATTTAAAGGGTGGAACTATAAAACCTAGATACGAAAGTATGAGTGGTCCAGCTGATTTAACTAAAACATCTATTCCTAGATACGATTTACTATCTAATCCTAGCTACTATAAACTTATATCTGTACAAGTTACAAGAGGCTGTCCCCATGACTGTGAATTCTGCGCATCGTCAAAATTATATGGCCCGACATATAGACATAAAACAGTTGAACAAGTTGTGAATGAGATAAAAGCTATACAAAAAATCTGGAAAAATCCGTACATATATTTTACAGATGATAATTTACTTGTAAAAAGGGAGTTTTCTAAAAAACTCTTAAAAGAATTAATTCCACTAAAAATAAGGTGGTATGCTTTTTCAGATATATCTATTGGTGAGGATGATGAATTACTGGAGCTTATGAAAAAGAGTGGATGTACCCAGGTGACTTTTGGGTTGGAAAGTTTATCGTTTACTAGTCTTGCCAGTATAAGTAAATGGAAGCAAAGGCAACTGGAAAAGTATCCATATCTTATAAAGAATATTCAATCTTATGGAATAGGAGCATTTGGTTCATTTGTAGTAGGATTAGACCAAGATGATACAAATGTATTTGAAACAATAAAAAACTTTGTTGTGGAGAATAACTTGTTTGGAACAAGTTTTTCAGTTCTTACCCCCTTTCCTGGGACAGCTTTGTATAAAAGGCTTAGTGAGGAAAACAGAATTATTGATGACAATTGGGACAACTATACTTGTTTTGATGTTGTTTTTCAGCCAAAGCTAATGTCTGTGAAAGAGTTAGAAGATGGATTTAGATGGTTATATAAGGAGATTTACTCTAATCAAGTTACTAACAGAAGATTAAAACATTTTACAAAGATTCTTGCTGAGAGGAGAATGCTTGATGAAACTAGGATTAATTA
Organism: uncultured Oscillospiraceae bacterium; assembly: GCA_964409165.1. Classification (GTDB taxonomy): domain Bacteria; phylum Bacillota; class Clostridia; order Acetivibrionales; family Acetivibrionaceae; genus CAYPCH01. The sequence continues at coordinate 22,331 of CAYPCH010000026.1, forward strand.
ACCCAAGAGGTGCTTTTTTTAGTAATAATGATAGCATTGGTTCTGCATGGAAAAATTCAGCTGTTGCAAACTCCACCATCAGATTTTATACATGTCCTAATCTAGGACTATTAACAGTAGCTAGTATTGCACAGAGTGTATTTGATGATATCAAATATATTGATGAGAATTATCAGACTATAGATTATGATGAAAAGTTTGATGTTGTTGCTATTTCAGCAATGACCAATCAAATAAATAGAGCTTATTCAATTTCAGATGAGTTTAGAAGACGTGGAATAAAGGTTGTAATTGGAGGTGTTCATGCATCTGTATTGCCGGAAGAAGCAAAAATGCATGCAGACAGTGTGTTTGAAGGAGAAGCTGAAAAATTGTGGCCAAAGTTTATGGAGGACTTATTAAGAGGAGAAATACGTCCTCATTACAAAAGTGAACAAGAAGTTGATGTTAGTACTGCACCAATTCCAAGATTTGATCTTTTAGATATAAAAAATCATAAAATAGTTCCAATACAAACATCAAGGGGATGTCCTCACAAATGTGAATTTTGTTCCTCTTCAACTATATTTGGCACAAAATTTCGGTTTAAAAAAGTAGAACAGGTGGTCAAAGAGATTGAAGCCTTGAAGAAAGTATGGGACAGACCGTATATCTATTTTGCAGATGATAATATGACTGCAAACAGGAAATATGCAAAAGAGTTAATGAAAGCAATCATACCTCTTAAGATAAGATGGCAAGGGTATTCGGATATTGCAGTTGCTCAAGATGAAGAGTTGTTGGAATTGCTATATAAAAGTGGTTGTACTCATTTGCTAATAGGTCTTGAGAGTCTTTCCTATGACAACCTTGGTATTATTGAGAGTTGGAAGGCAAACCAATTAGATAAATATACCACAAATATAGAAAAAATTCAGTCTCATGGAATAGGTGTATTTGGATCCTTTATTCTTGGACTAGACAATGATACAACTAGTGTTTTTCAAAATTTACGAAATTTTATTCTAGATAATAATCTTTTTGGAGCAATTATAACAGTTCAAACTCCTTTGCCAGGTACTAGACTTTATGACAGGATAAAAAAAGATAACAGAATTTTAAATTATAATTGGGACTATTACACATTATTTGATGTTGTATGTAAACCTGTTAATATGTCCGTAGAAGAGCTTGAAGAGGGATTTGCATGGGTGTATAAGGAGATATATTCTTTAGAAGCTGTTAAAAAAAGGTCAATGCATTTTAAAAATATTATTTCAAAGTTAAAATATTAAGTGAGGAGTTAGTAACATGTATTTTGCAGGTATTGATATAGGTTCTATGACAGCTGAAACGGTGATTATTAATGATAAAAAAGAGGTTTTAAGCCATAGTATCGTTAAATCGGGTTCTAATCATAAGGAATCAATAGATAGATCATTTTTACTTTCAATTGAAAAGGCTGGGATTTCAAAAGGCGATATAAAGCATGTTGTGAGCACTGGATATGGAAGGATAAATGTTCCGTTTGCAAACAAACAAGTTACAGAAATTGCGTGTCATGGAAAAGGAGCGTATTACTTTTTTCCTAATACAAAAACAGTAATTGATATTGGTGGGCAGGATAGCAAGGTGATTAAGCTCAATAAAAAAGGAAAAGTAATAGATTTTTGCATGAACGATAAATGTGCTGCAGGAACAGGAAGGTTTCTTGAAGTTATGGCTAACGCATTGGAGATAGATATAGACATGCTTGGGGAATATTCCTTAAAATCCAAAAAGGCTGTTGTAATAAGTAGTATGTGTGGAATTTTTGCGGAGTCAGAAGTTATATCCAAGATTGCTAAAGGAGAAAACAAAGAAGATATAGTTCGTGGTATTCATAATTCTATTGCACATAGAATTTCAGGAATGATTAATAGATTGAGTCTCGAAGATCAAGTAACTATGACAGGTGGAGGAGCAAAAAATATAGGAGTAATTCAGGCGGTAAAAGAAGAATTGAAGACAGAAGTGAATGTACCTGAGGATCCTCAAATTATTGGTGCTGTTGGAGCCTCATTAATAGCCTTGGAGGAATATTATGCTGAGTCATAAAACATGTAAGGGTAGCTATGATGCTATAATAATCGGAAGCGGAATTGGAGGATTGGTATGTGCCAATTACTTGTCTAAGGCAGGTAAAAAAGTATTGCTAATTGAACAACATTTTCAACCGGGAGGCTGTTGTACTTCATTTAAAAGAAAAGGATTTGTATTTGATGCTGGGGGACATTACTTTGGCAATTACAGGAAAGATGGCATATTTAGAGGAATTTTAGAGGATTTAGAAGTGGATGATAAAATTAGTTTTATTGAAGCAGATCCCGCAGATCACATTATTTTTCCGGATTTTTCTGTGTATGTGTACAGGGATTTTGATAAAACTGTTTATGAACTTAGTAGTATTTTTCCTTGTGAGAAAGAGAATATTGAAGCTTTTATTAAGTACATAAAATCTTTTAATTTCACTCAAGCTTTTGCATTGAGAAATACTAAATTTGAAGATATACTAAATTCTTATTTTCAAGATACCAAGTTAAAGGCAGTTTTTGATGTATTACTTCTTTATATTGGACTTCCAGCTTCTGAAATATCAGCTGTTGCAGGAATTATATTATATCGGGATTTTATTCTGGATGGGGGATACTATCCTTCAGGAGGAATGCAGGCTTTTTCAAACAAGCTTGCTCAAAAAATAGTAGATTTTGGTGGGGATGTTCTTCTATCCAATAAGGTTGAAAAAATAGAAATGAATGATGGGAAAGTTGCTGGTGTTGAACTGGCAAATGGAAAAACTGTAAAATCAGAAGTCATAGTATCCAATGCAGATATTTCTCAAACACTATTGGGACTTGTAGGAGAAGAACATCTTAAAAGTGAGTATATTTCAAAGCTTAAATCCATGAAGACTTCGGTATCCCATTTTAATGTCTATTTGGGAATAAAAAGCGAAGTTATTTCTTCTCTTGATATAAAATGTAACACATGGTATATAACCTCATATGACATAAGTTCAACATATAAAGAAATGCTTTTAAATCCCCTCCATGAAGACGGTTTTGTTCACTTGGCATTTCCGTCGTTATTTGATTCGAGCTTAGCACCTGAAGGTTATGAAGCAATGTTTACTACTGTACTTGCTCCTTATGAGACAAAGGAATTTTGGGATAGACATAGAGGAAGTGTTAGAGACACTGTAATAAAAAGAGCTGAAAATGTTATTCCAGGATTATCACAGAATATTGTTGTAGAGGAAACATCAACTCCACATACAATAGAACGATATACTTTAAACAAGAGAGGAGCAAATTATGGCTGGGAGATGAACCCTTCTCAAGTGGGGAGAATGCGGATTAATCAAGAATCCATAATAAGCGGTCTATATTTTGCAGGCCATTGGACTCAACCAGGTGCTGGCCTTGCTACAGCAGCTCAATCTGGTTTTCAGGCTTCAAAACTGATTTTAAAAAAATAGATAGATTTGGATGTGGGATTACATATGTTAAATAAAATTTATGGAAATTATGATGAAATTATGGCAAACATTAAAGAACCAATTATTGGTTGGTTTTGCACTTATACTCCAGAAGAAATTATATTAGCTGCTGATGCACATCCCTATAGAATTAGGGGAGGAAATAATTTATCTGGTAAGTCAGAAAGGTATCTTCCCAACTTTTTTTGTCCTTATGCAGTGAGCTGTTTAGACATGGCTTTGTCAGGCAATTATGATTTCTTAACCGGAACAATTTTCACAAATTCATGTAATGCAATGGAACGTCTTTATGATGTATGGAGTACTAAATTGCAAATACCTTATTCACATATGTTGGATGTTCCAAGAAATTGTAACAAAGATAGTATTGAATTTTTTGAAGGACGGTTAAAAGGGTTTATAAAAAGCATAGAAAAGGCATTGAATGTGGTTATAACAGAGGACAAACTTAAAATTGCAATCAAGAAAACAAATAAAACGAGAGAATTATTAAGGAAGATTGAAAATGAGATTATAAAAGGCAATAGTTTAACTAGCACAAGAGATTTGCTTGAAATTGTGAGGGGAGCTTCTTACATTTCACGAGACAAATATAATGAAATGCTTAGTGAATACTTAGAAAAAATATTAATACAGAAAAAGCCTGATAAAATGAAAAAACCTACTGTTATGATTATCGGAAGTATACTAGAGGATATGGAACTTTTGAATATAATTGAAAAAACAAATGCTAAGGTAATAGTTAATGAGCTTTGTAGTGGGAGTAGATACTATTCTACTAAAATAGACGAAGATACAGGCGAAGAGGCTTTAAAATGCATCGCTAGGTCATATATTGGAAAAAATCCATGCCCTAGAATGGTTGAGAGTGGGCAAACAAGAGCGAACTACATTATGAAGAAAGTTGAGGAATTAGAAATAGATGCAGTAATATACCATTCATTAAAGTTTTGTATAAATCATTCTTATGATTATTTGCATATAAAGAATGCATTAGGAAAAGAAGGTATTCCGGTTATGCTTGCAGAGAGTAGTTATAACTCTAGTGGTACAGAGCAATTAAGAATTAGAATAGAGGCATTTATAGAGATGCTTTAAATATATAATACATGAAAAATGTATAAGGGGGAACTGTAGTGAATTCGCCATATGTTAATCATTTAAGATTGTCAAAAGGTATTTCGAAATATATGGATTTAAAATCACATCAAATGACTTTGAGCTTGCACTATGATATGTTGAAAGAAGGGATAGGCAGTGGAAAACCTCTGATTTTTACAGAAGTAATTATGCCTTCAGAAATATTTCATGCAATGGATATTTCACCACTTTTTTTAGAGAGTTTGGGGTCATTTCTAGCATCTATAAATCAAAATAAAAATATCATAAAAGAAGCCGAGAATATGGGAATTAGTGCTGATATTTGTGCATATCATAAATGTGCAATAGGAGCGTTAGAAAGCGGATACATTCCTATTCCACAGGGTTTTGTTCATTCATCTTACTGGTGCGATGATATGATAAAAGTTTGTGATTATTTGGGCTATAAATATAATCACAAACCATATATTATAGATATCCCTTATAATATGGATGAGGATGCTATCTCCTACGTGGCAAACCAGTTTTTTGAAATGTCAAATTATCTTTCAAAAATAACTAATAAAAAATTGGATATGGAAAGACTCAATGAGGCTATAAAATATTCTAATGAAGCAAGAAAGTATTGGGTAATGGCTCAGAAACTTAGAGAAGAGTCACCCTGCCTAATGTATGGTAGTGACTCAATGCAAATGCTTCCTATGCTATTGACTAAACTTGGTCATGAAAAGGCCGTTAGGGTTCTTAAAACATTTTATAATGAGCTTTTAGAGAGGAGGGAAAAAAATAGTTCACCGGTAGGTAGAGAAAAGTACAGATTATTATGGCTTCACTTTTTTCCGTTTTATGACCTAAAACTTATGAATTATATAGAAAAAGAGTTAGGTGCAGTTATTGCTTTTGAGGAAAATTGTAGTGTTTATTGGGACGAGATTGATGAAAAGGATCCTTTTAGGGGACTTGCATTAAAGCTTATGCAACAAAAGGGACTAGGCTCATCAAAGAGAAGGGTAGATGGAATTGTTGATATGGTTAAGAACTATAAAATAGATGGAGTTGTTCATTTTTCTCAAATGTGTTGCCGTCCTTTTAGAGGTTCCGTTCCTGCAATAAAAGAGGCTCTGAATGAAGAAGGAGTTCCTTTTTTAGAACTTCCCGGAGAGGTTTTAGATAGTAGAAATTATGCAGAGGGGCAGCTGAGAATAAGAATTGAGGCATTTATAGAGATGCTGAATAATTAACCAAATTGCTTTTAAAATACTTAGATTAATATGCATAGCAAGCAAAATTATATTGAACGCAGAAAGTAAATTGCATTCTGTAATATGTATTCAATAGCTTTACTAAATGAAGGAGACAATTTATATAATGGTATTAAATTTTGAACAAATAAAAGAGATTGTATATCAAAGGTTCCCCATAATTATGTTAGATAGGGTAACTGAGTATGAAAAAGGTAAAAGAATAAAGGGCTATAAAAATGTAACAGCTAATGAGTGGTATTTAGATGAAATGGAGTCCGGTACTAAAGTAATGCCCGGTACACTTATAGTAGAGTCTATGGGACAAGCCGCAGGTGTTTTAGCCATATTGTCATTAGATTTGGATAAATCTTCTGAAAAGGGATTTTATTTTAGTTCTGTTAATAAGCTAAGGTTTTATAAAAAGGTTATTCCCGGAGATCAACTAATCATTAACATAGAAACTATAAAACTTTTATCTGCAGGAGGAATTGTTAAAGGAGAAGCTTTTGTGGATGATATTATGGTTGCAGAATGTGAAATATCCTTTGGTTTACCAAAGGCAATAAGCGGATAAGGTTTTACAAGGCTTTGAATTAAGAGAAAAAGGAGGGAAATATATTATGTATTGTTTTGAACATTTAGAGATAAAAAAGATTAATAATTATGCAGTAATATACTTAAAGAGAAAGCCTGTTAATGCGCTAACAATACAAATGTCACTTGACATAGAAAATGCAGTTGCAAAACTAGCTAAAGATGATGATGTGAAAGTAATTATTATTACTGGTGGGATAAAATATTCATTTTCAGCTGGCTCAGATTTAGAAGAAATATTATCTATTATGAAAAGTCCTGGAGTTGTAAGTGAGAATATGGTAGAGGCGAGCCTTCCTGTTCAGAAAGCATTTACAAATATTGCAGCTTGTCCGAAGGTTACTATTGCAGTAATTAATGGGGTGACTATAGGCTTAGGTGTCGAACTTGCTCTAGCCTGTGACATAAGAATTGCATCAGACCTTTCCTGGTTTAAAATGGCTCAAACTAATATTGGAATAATCCCAGGAGCCGGAGGAACTCAAAGACTACCAAGATTAATAGGCGAGGCAAAAGCTAAGGAACTAATATTTACAGGAAGAAAGGTTAAATCACAAGAAGCAAGAGAGCTAGGCTTGGTTAATGAAATAGTTAGCCATGGTAAAGAACTTGAAAGAGCTGTTAAAATTGCCTGTGAGATCATTGAAAACTCTGCATTAAATGCAGTATCTCTTGCAAAGAAGGCGATACAATTTGGTTTGTATATAGGTGATATTGAAGAAGGTTTGGAAAATGAAATGAAATTTTTTAGTGAAACCTATCATTGGGAGGATTCCTTTGAAGGAATTATTGCAACAATGGAGAAAAGAAAACCTAATTTTAACCATAAAAATAAATTAGAAAACAAAAGGGAAGGAGATAAAGAATTATGATGGAATTATTAGATTCCGTAAGAAAGAAAAGATCTGATTTTGTAGTAAATTTAAATAGTAAAAAGGAGTATCCCCTTTATTTAACATTATCATCAAAAAACAAGTCACGTATTGTTGTTGATGGAAGAGAGTATATAAACTTTATTTCGAATAACTATTTAGGCCTTTCTTCACATCCAAAAGTAGAAGAAGCAATGAAGAATGCAATAGATAAATATGGAGTGGGTATGCCAGCATCACCTGTGATGAGCGGAATGACAGATGTTTATGACAAACTTTGTGAAAAACTTGCACAGGTCTATCAAAAGGAGGCAGCTATTATTTTCCCTTCTGGTTATCAGGCTATGGTTGGTATAATCCATGCAACAATTTCACATGGTGACGTTGCTATTCTAGACAGTTTTGCTCATAGAAGTCTTATTGATGGGGCTATTTTATCTGGCGCAAGCAGGTTTATGTGGCAGCATAATGACATGGAAAGTTTAGAAAAGATTCTTAGTGAAGTTGATGGAAAATACAAAAGGAAGCTTATTATTGTGGATTCAGTATATAGTATGGATGGTGATATTGCCAAAGTACCTGATATATATGCCCTTAAGAAAAAATATAATGCTTTCTTGATGGTGGATGAAGCACACTCATTAGGGGTTATTGGAGAACATGGTTATGGAATTATTGACCATTTCAAATGTGATAGCGACAATGTAGATTTAATTGGAGGCGTCTTTTCAAAATATGGAGGCTTAAATGGTGGCTTTGCAGTTGGAACAAAAGAATACATGGAATATTTACAATATGCTTCAACGGGATATCTTTTTTCTACTGCTATTGCCCCACATAGTTGTGCAGGTGCCTTAAAGGCATTGGAGCTTTTAGAGGAAGAACCAGAATGGAGAGAAAAGCTTTGGGACAACATTAAGTTTTTTACTTCCTCTTTAAAATCAATTGGTTTTGATATAGGAAAAACATCTTCAGCGGTGATACCTGTATTTGTGAGGGAATCTGAAAAAACGCTTGAGTTTAGTAAAATGATTTTTGAAGCAGGCGTTGCTGCAAGTCCCGTTTTTCACCCTGGAGTTAAAATGGGTGAAGAAAGAATTAGAATGGGAATAACAGCATTGCACACAAAAGAAGATTTAGAAAAAACTTTAGAAATTATGAAAAATGTTGGTAAAAAACTTGCAATTATATAGAAAATGAAGGGGCTTTTTGCTTATTAGCTTTAGCCTGTTTCGCTGGCATTGTAGCTTGAACAAAGTGAAAGCCAGTGTCTATAGGCGGGCTCTGGTAAGTAACATGCCATCATAGGGCTGAGCAAACGATCTGTTTTATGGGTGGTTATGATTCTTTGATATACTTGAAAGGAGATGAAGCAAATGAATAAAACATGGCTTTTAGAGTGCATTAATCACATAGCAATTCTTACATACAATAATCCTCCAAAGAATTTTATTAACTATGATACTATAGGGGAATTAGATACAATTTTAAACGATATAGAAAATGATTCAAGTATTAAGGTTGTAATAATTAAGAGTGGAATATCAGGGGTTTTTATTTCAGGTGTTGATGTGAGCATCTTTAGAAATAACAATAAAAAAGATGTAGAAAAATTCGTATTAGACTCAAGAAAAACATATAAAAAGCTTGAAACTATGTCGAAACCGATTATAGCATCCATTGATGGCATATGTCTTGGCGGAGGCTTTGAGTTTATACTCTGTTGTGATATTAGAGTTTCAACTGAAATTTCAACTTTTGGATTTCCAGAAATTATTTATGGCTTGATTCCAGGTGGCGGAGGAATACAGAGAATTGCACGACTTACCAGTAAAGGTCGTGCATTAAAGATGATGTTGACAGGATTTTCTTTTAAAGCAAAAGAGGCTTTTGATTATGGAATAATTGATGAGATATGCCAAGGCGATAAGGTTATGGACGCTACTATGAAAATTGCTAAAAGAATAGCCATTCATTCTCCACTTGCAACTAATTATATTAAGAAATTAGTGAATGAAGGGATGAATTGTAATTTTGATAACGCTTGTGAAATGGATATGGTTTATTTTAAAAAAATGCTATTCTCAGAAGATTCAGTGGAAGGATTAAATGCATTTTCCGAAAAGAGAATGCCCAAATACACTGGTAAGTAAAAAATATAAAATTAAGCGGGGGATAAGGATGTTCTTAAGAGATAAAGTTGCTATTATTACAGGCGGTACGAGGGGAATTGGTAGAGCTATTGTATTAGAGCTTGCCAACCATGGGGCAAATATTGCTTTTAACTATAATAAAAGCATAGAAGAAGCAAAAGAGCTGGTTCAGGAAGTTGAAAAACTTGGAGGAAGGGCTTTGGCTTGTCAAGCTGATGTAAGAGATTTTTCTGCTGTAAAAGAAATGATTGATAAAATTAAAAATCATTATGGCAGTTTGGATATATTGGTGAATAACGCAGGCATAACTCGTGATAAGGCTTTAGCTATGATGGATGAAAGTGACTGGAAAGATGTAATAGATACAAATTTGACAGGTGTTTTTAACTGCTCAAAAGCCATGATATTTCATCTTATGAAGCAAAGAAGTGGCAATATTATTAATATTTCATCAGTTAGTGGAATGACAGGACTTCCTAGACAAGTAAACTATTCGGCAGCGAAAGCTGGTATGATTGGTTTTACTAAATCATTAGCTAAGGAAGTATGCTCATACAATATCAGAGTAAATGCTGTTGCTCCCGGAGGAATTGAAACTGATATGCTGTATGCTCTGAGTGAAAAGTATAGAAATGAGATGTGCAGTAGCATACCTATGGGGAGATTTGGATTGTCTGAAGAAGTAGCAAAAGTAGTTTCCTTTTTACTTTCAGATGGAGCTACATACATTACAGGTCATGTAATTCCGGTAGATGGGGGACTAGCTATATAATGAATCTTTTTGCAATGTTAGGGTTGACGATATTGCTTATAATATCATTCTTTTATATCTTAATACATTTTTATCATGCATATAAGGCTCTTAATCCTAAGAAACTTAAAATCCAAAGGACACCAATCGATTATGGGATGGACTATAGAGATTTTAGCGTTTCAGCTTCAGATGGCTGTGGAATAAAAGGATGGTATATTTTAAGTAATAATGAAAACAGAGGGACTATAATAGTATCCCACAATTTAGCTGCAAACAAAAGCAAAATGCTTCCATATGCTCGGTTTTTACATGAGGAGGGATTCAATATTGTATTATTTGACTTTCGCTCCCATGGCGAAAGTGACAGTTATCATGGCTTTTGGGGAATTATAAAAGGAGTAGAAAAAGATTTACTTGCTGTTATAAATGATGTTAAAAATAAGGAGTGGTTTTCTAAAAGCAATGGTAAAATAGGTCTAATGGGATTTTCAATGGGAACTATTTCAGTTGTAACGGTATGTCCTAAGGTAGATGAAGTTAAGGCTGCGGTGCTTGACTGTGGACCTTTTATTTCGGTAAAGAATATATTTACTAAAACTCTTTCAAGAACAGTTAAGTATCATAAGTTTCTTGTTAAAGAACTTTTTGTGATTTTCATAAGCCTAATGCTAGGAAGAGGTGGGAAATATATAAAGAAGTCTATTATATCTATTTCGCCAAAGGCACTTTTGTTTATTCAGGGTCAAAAAGATTTTATAATACCACCTGAGCAAACAAAAGAATTATATGATTATTCAGCTAAAGAACCCAAGGAGTATTGGATGGTACCAAAATCATATCATCTTACTGCACACACATTGTATCCAGAATTATACGAAACCAAAGTTGTAAATTTCTTTAGCAAGTATTTAGGGGAAAACCAAAAAAGTAATAATTCAGGTTAACGTTTAGAATTGGACACTTCCTATCTTTACTATTTAAAAAATGTCTAACCTGATGTCATTAAAAATGCACAATATTTTTCTATATTGTATCTGCTTGATGAAAATAACTGTATTTATACTATAACATTAAAAATACAGGCGTTATACAGTCAAAAACAACAGGTCAAGAAAATTTTAGATTTTATTTGAGTTTCCCCATTTTTTAATATAGTGCTAAAACGTCCGGTTTGGATGGGGGCATGAAATGCTACAGAATTCAACGCTAACCCAAGAGTTGGCAATACTCGTTCGCTTAGAAATTCCACGAACCACGTCCTACATAACATCCTTGTATATGTGGACGTTTTAC
>CAYPCH010000027.1:0-33828 GCA_964409165.1 uncultured Oscillospiraceae bacterium
AAGGGAACTTTTATCACATTTTGGATTGATTTAGTCCTAAATGGGTTGATTTAATCTTGAATGTCTAATAAAATTATAGTATAGGTATTTATATATTTATCATTTTGAAGGAGGTATGTACTTAACGGAAACTATATAGAATTTATAAAAAATCATTAAGTTATATATTGATTTTAGTATTAATCTCTACCAACCCACAAAGCCGTGTAGTTATTAATAAATAAGGGTGTACATGAGGCTGGTCGTCTTGACGTTTTTATTACAGCTTTTGAAGGGCTTGTAGTTTAAAGTTCATAAATTATTTTTGAGGGGGAAAAGAAGTATATGAAAAAGGTTAAAGGGATAGTTTCGCTGTTTGTGGCGATTATGCTCCTTACGGTGTTTTGCTTTTCTACAAGCATTGGACCGAAGGTAAATGCTGCAGATGGCAATAACGATGACTGGTTGCATTGTAAGGGTAATAAGATCTATGATATGTATGGGAAGGAAGTTTGGCTTACAGGTGCCAATTGGTTTGGTTTTAACTGTAGTGAAAATGTTTTTCACGGTGCATGGTACGATGTTAAGGATATTGTATCGAGTGTTGCTGACAGAGGTATTAATATGCTAAGGATACCAATTTCAACAGAACTTCTGTACAGCTGGATGGCTGGAAAGCCAAATCCTGTATCGAGTGTAACGGCAAGTAACAATCCGCCGTATCATGTGTGCAATCCTGATTTTTACGATCCGGAAACTGACGATGTTAAGGATAGTATGGCAATATTTGATGTTATAATGGGTTACTGTAAAGAGTTCGGTATTAAGGTTATGATTGACGTACATAGCCCTCATGCAGATAACTCAGGGCATATGTATGAATTATGGTATGGAAAAGAGACAACTACAGCAGGTATGATTACTACAAAGAAATGGATAGACACTCTTGTATGGCTTGCCGACAAATATAAAAATGATGATACAATACTTGCTTTTGATTTGCAGAATGAGCCTCATGGAAAACGTGGATATTCAGCAGCTGTACCACCAGAAATGGCAAAATGGGATAACACCAAAGATGAAAACAACTGGAAGCACGCTGCCGAAACATGTGCAAAGGCGATACTTGCTGAAAATCCTAATTTATTGATATTGATTGAAGGGATTGAGCAATACCCAAAGACTGAAAAGGGTTTTACGTATGATACTCCTGACATTTGGGGCGCATCGGGTGACGCTGCTCCATGGCATGGCGCATGGTGGGGAGGAAATTTAAGGGGAGTTAGAGACTATCCTATAGATTTAGGCTCTTTAAATAGTCAAATAGTATATTCTCCGCATGACTACGGTCCTTCAGTTTATAATCAGACATGGTTTGATAAGAATTTTACTGAACAAACCCTTTTAGATGACTATTGGTATGATACATGGGCATATATCAATGATGAGGGAATAGCACCTCTCCTTATAGGCGAGTGGGGAGGACATATGGATGGAGGAAAGAACCAGAAGTGGATGACACTTTTAAGAGATTACATGATTAAGGAACGTATTCATCATACATTTTGGTGTATTAACCCGAATTCAGGTGATACAGGTGGATTAATAGGCAATGACTGGTCAACATGGGATGAAGAAAAATACGGTTTGTTAAAGCCAGCTTTATGGCAGTCAGGCGGTAAATTTATAGGTCTTGATCATCAGGTGCCTCTTGGCAAAAATGGTATTTCATTAGGACAGCACTACGGATCAGGTCCGGTAGTTACTACACCACCAAGGACTACGCCGCCGAGGACTACACCACCGCAGAACACTCCGACTGTAACGCCACCAGCTAACAGCAGTGATGCACCATACTTATTGGGTGATGTAAATGGGGATAATAGTATAAATTCTACCGATTATGCTTTGTTAAAAAAATACCTGTTGGGAGATGTAACGTCAATACCTTCATTAGAAAGCGCAGATGTGAATAGTGACGGAAGTGTAAACTCAACAGACTATGCGATTCTGAAGAGATATTTACTGGGAATTATAACAGAGTTCTAACAATACTAAATTTGCTATAAATAAAGGAGCGACGCAAATTGCCTTATGGCGAAGAGCAGTGCTCCTTTTTATTAGGGCCATTTCCTGAAAGGAAATCCGGCAAAAAGCTTAGGGACTCGATGTCCCGAAGCTTTTTATTATTTTCAAACAAAGTATTGACAGTACAGAGAAATAGCAATATAATGTTATTAACATATTGTTAATAACACAGCAAAAATAAAAAGTTGGTAGAGGAAGATTGCCGGTATGGTGTTTGAAACAAATGAATATACAAAAGATGCAGGTCGCAGACCTTCAAAGTTATTTAAATTTAACCCAAACCGTGCAGGTGAATTGTAAATTGAGAGGAGAGGATATATATGAAAATGATTAACAAGAATGAATTTCTGAAAAGAAGCACTGAAACCCTGAATGAAATAGTTGATATGCTGTTGAAGCTGGAATCTCTTAATCTGAAAGACTTGCAGATAGAGAAAACAGCTCTGGTGATGGTGGATATGATAAATGGCTTTACCAGGGAAGGTGCATTGAAAAGCCCCAGAATTGAGGGGCTTATCCCTGAAATAGTAGCTTTATCAAAGCTATGTGATGAGCATGGGATTAAAAAACTAGCCTTTGCGGATTGCCACAACGCAAGTTCACCTGAATTTGAATCATATCCTCCTCATTGTATGGCTGGAACTTTTGAGGGAGAAGTGGTTAGTGAAATAAAGGAAGTAGGTGGCTACAGTCTTATTTTGAAGAATTCAACAAATGGATTTTTGGAGGAAGAATTTAGAAAGTGGCTTTCTGAAAACCAAGAAATTGATACCTTCATTATAGCCGGAGGTTGTACAGACATATGCATACAGCAGTTTGCAATAACACTAAAGACCTGGTTCAATATGAACGACAGAAAGAGCAGAATTATTGTTCCTGTAAACATTGTTGAAACATATGATATGGGAACCCACAACGCTGACTTGATTAACGTAATGTCGTTGTTTAACATGATAACAAATGGTGTTGAGGTTGTTAAGGAGGTTATATAAATGAGCAAAGTGAATTTAACCATGCTGACCGATTTCTATGAAATAACTATGGCAAATGGGTATTTTAAGAACGGCATGAAGGATAAAATTGCATATTTTGATATGTATTTCAGAAGAGTTCCCGACAATGGCGGATTTGCAATAATGGCAGGGGTGGAGCAGCTCATTTGGTACCTTAATAATCTTAAGTTTAATGATAGTGACATTGAATACCTCAGAAGCCGCAGGCTTTTCAGCGAGGAATTCTTGCAGTATCTCAGAAATTTTAAGTTCAGTTGTGATGTCTGGGCTGTTCCTGAAGGAACTCCCATATTCCCCAATGAACCGGTTATAATTGTTAGGGGACCTGTAATAGAAGCACAATTTGTTGAGACTATGGTACTTCTTACAATAAACCACCAGAGCCTTATAGCAACAAAGGCAAACCGCATAGTAAGAGCGGCCGGAGGACGGGATGTAATGGAATTCGGATCGAGGAGGGCACAAGGATATGACGGTGCCATATATGGTGCAAGAGCTGCATATATAGGTGGTTGTATCGGGACTGCGTGTACAATTGCAGAGAGGGAGTTTGGTATTCCTGCAATTGGCACAATGGCACATAGTTGGATTCAGATGTTTAATAGTGAGATTGAGTCCTTTAGAGCTTATGCAGAAGCATATCCTGATAACTGTGTGCTGCTTGTGGACACTTACAGCGTTTTAAAATCTGGTATCCCGAATGCCATAAAAGTATTCAATGAGGTGATAGTACCCAAAGGATACAGACCTAAAGGCATAAGAATTGATTCGGGAGATATAACCTACCTTTCAAAGCAAGCCAGAAAGATGTTGGATGAGGCGGGATTCAGTGATTGCAACATTGTTGCATCTAATTCACTGGATGAATTTATTATACGTGATATCCTTATGCAGGGAGCACAGGTTGATTTATTCGGTGTGGGCGAACGTCTTATCACTTCCAAATCAGAGCCTGTATTTGGCGGTGTTTACAAGCTTGTTGCTGTGGAAGAAGATGGTGATATTATACCGAAGATAAAACTCAGTGAAAATGTAGGAAAAATAACCAACCCCGGTTTCAAACAGGTATGGAGGTTTTATGACATGGATACCGGAAAGGCGATGGCGGATTTGCTGACAGTATATGATGAGACAATAGACGTGAACAAACCTTATGAATTGTTTGACCCGGAGTATACATGGAAAAGAAAGACGGTTACAAACTTTCGTGTTGAAAAGCTTTTAACTCCAATATTCGAAAAGGGAATCTGCGTATACAACAGTCCGGGATTAAAGAATATCAGAGACTACAGCAAAAAGAAGATAGATGCATTGTGGGATGAAGTAAAAAGATTTGAAAATCCCCATGAATACTACGTTGACCTTTCAAAGCCTCTATGGGAAATGAAAGAAAGATTGTTGCATGAGTATTCTGTAAAGTAGAATGGATGTAGTATATATAGTTGAAAACAAAAGATAATAAGAGCAATTCTGAGATATAAATAAAAAAACAGACTCTTATTTGCTAATTGGGCAGTATCGAGGAAGATTTTATTTATTGCAGTTTTGCTCTTATTGCAAATATATGTTATTATAAATCAGAAGGTCAAGGAAAGTCAAAGTCACATTCAAAAAGAAGTTGGTTTTATGTGTGGAGGGTTAAATTTTTTATAGTAGCTATATAATATTAACAGAAAGCATTACTGATTCTATTGGAATATTACGGTAAGGAGGGGTGGCTTATGCAATATAAGGACTATTACAGCATTCTGGGAGTTGATAAAACAGCATCACAGGATGCTATTAAGAAGTCTTACAGGAAACTGGCAAAAAAGTATCATCCTGATGCAAATCCTGGAGACAAGCAGTCTGAAGAAAAATTTAAGGATATAAATGAAGCTTATGAGGTGTTAGGGGACGCTGAAAAGAGGAAGAAGTACGACAACTTTGGAAGTGAATATGATTTCCGTAATGGTTATGATTTCGATCCCTCCGAGTATGGATTTGCAAACAATGCAAAGTATGAGTACAGAACACAAGGGGCAGGAGATTATAGTGATTTCTTCAATATGTTCTTTGGCGGAAACGATTTTGACTTAGGGGGGATCTTTGGGCGTTCTGGTTCAAAGACTAAAAGAGCCCAATATGGATATAACGGAGAAGATATTGAGGCAGAAATTGAAATTACTCCCGAGGAAGGATTCAAGGGAGTAGAAAAAATGATATCACTAAGAGGTAGCGGTTCCGGAAAAAATCTTACATTTAAAGTCCCGTCAGGTGTCAGGGATGGAGAGAAAATAAGGCTCAAAGGTCAGGGAGGACCGGGAGTTAACGGTGGTATGAATGGAGATTTGTTTCTTATAGTTAGAATAAAATCAAGTGCAAGGTTTGTGCTCAATGGAAACGATATAACAGTATCACTTGATGTGATGCCATGGGATGCTGCTTTAGGCAAAGAAGCACATATTGATACATTGGATGGCAGGATACTTGTTAAAGTGCCTGCTGGTATACAAACCGATAGTAAAATACGTGTTGGAGGAAAAGGATACACTGACCGCAACGGGAAAAGGGGCGACCTTTATATAAAGGTCAGAATAGTAAACCCCTCCAATATAACAAATGAGATGAAGGAGCTTTATGAAAAATTAAGGCAGACCGTCAGGGTTAAGTGAACATGAGGAGGTGTGCGTAGATGAATATTGAAAAATTTACAGAAAAGGCTCAGGCTGCAATTTCAGCCTCTCAGGACATTGCTCTGAGAATGGGGCATCAGCAACTTGACGCGGAGCACTTGCATATGGCACTCGCAGTCCAGGAGGATGGGCTTATTCCGAAGCTTATTGGATATATGGGAATTGATGCTGTGCTGTATGCAAAGGATACGCAGGAAGAGTTGGAGAAGCTACCTAAGGTGCATGGAAATGCTTCTGCCATGTATGCAACACGAAGATTCAATGAAATTCTTGTGCATGCGCAAGATGAGACCAAGCGATTTAAGGATGAGTACACAAGCGTTGAACATATTTATATGGCATTGCTGAAGGAAAAAAATACTCCATCCCAATCAGTTTTCAAAAAACATGGCATTACACTGGAAAAGTTTATGGTTGCCCTTGGAAAAGTGCGCAGCAATCAGAGGATTACTTCCCAAAACCCGGAAGAGACCTATGATGCGCTTAAAAGGTTTGGACGTGACCTGGTAGAACTTGCAAGGAGCGGAAAAATTGATCCTGTTATAGGAAGGGATGCAGAAATACGCCGTGCCATAAGAATTTTATCCAGGAGGACAAAAAACAATCCTGTACTGATTGGCGAACCGGGAGTAGGGAAAACGGCGGTTGTTGAAGGGCTTGCCCAGAGGATTTTGAAGGGTGATGTTCCTGAAGGCATGAAGGATAAAACCATTTTTGCTTTGGATATGGGTTCCCTGATTGCCGGTGCAAAATACAGGGGTGAGTTTGAGGAAAGATTAAAGGCTGTTCTCAATGATGTCAATAAGTCAAATGGAAGGATTATTCTATTTATAGATGAGCTTCACAATATAGTAGGTGCCGGGAAAGCAGAAGGAGCTATGGATGCTGGCAATATTTTAAAGCCAATGCTTGCCAGAGGAGAGCTTCACTGTATAGGTGCTACAACCTTGGACGAATACAGGAAATACATTGAAAAGGATGCGGCGTTAGAAAGAAGGTTTCAGCCTATTATTGTTGACCAGCCCACTGTTGAGGACACCATTTCAATATTGAGGGGTCTTAAGGAGCGCTTTGAAATACACCATGGGGTAAGAATTACCGACAGCGCAATTATAGCCTGTAGTGTACTGTCAAACAGGTATATAAGCGACCGTTTTCTTCCTGACAAGGCAATAGACCTAATGGATGAGGCCGCTGCCATGATAAGGACTGAAATAGACAGTATGCCGACAGAAATAGATGAGATTCAAAGACGCATCATGCAACTGGAAATTGAGAGGCAGGCTCTAAAGAAAGAGGAGGATGCAATTTCAAAAGACAGGCTTTCAGCCCTTGAAAAGGAGATATCTGCCTTGAAGGAAAAAGGCGATGGTATGAAGGCACAATGGGAGCTTGAAAAACAGAATCTGAAAAGGGAAAAGGAAATAAAGCAGCAAATTGAAGAGGTAAAGAGGCAGATTGAAGAGGCGGAAAGATCCTATGACCTTGATAAGCTTGCGGTTTTAAAGCATGGGAGACTGCCTGAACTAGAAAAAGACCTTGAAGAGGAAAAACAGCGTAATAAAGAAAAAGAAGGAGCCCTTTTAAAGGAGGAGGTCACTGAGGAAGAAATTGCAGATATAGTTTCGAGGTGGACCGGAATTCCGATAACAAAGCTTGTAGAAAATGAGAAGGATAAACTTCTGAATCTTGAAGAAATACTTCACAAGAGGGTAGTGGGACAGGATGAGGCGGTATCGGCGGTAAGTGATGCGGTTATACGTGCAAGGTCAGGACTTAAGGACCCCAATAAACCTATAGGTTCATTTATTTTTCTTGGGCCTACCGGCGTAGGCAAGACGGAGCTTGCAAAGGCTTTGTCCGAGACTCTCTTTGACAGTGACGAAAATGTGGTTCGCATTGATATGTCGGAGTATATGGAAAAGCATGCTGTTGCACGGCTTATTGGTGCACCTCCCGGGTATGTGGGATATGAGGAGGGAGGACAGCTTACCGAAGCCGTCAGAAGAAAACCTTATTGCGTTATTCTGTTTGATGAGATAGAAAAGGCACATCCTGAGGTGTTTAATATACTCTTGCAGCTTTTGGATGACGGAAGGCTTACCGACAGTCAGGGAAGGACAGTGAATTTTAAAAACACTGTTGTTATTATGACGTCCAATATAGGAAGTCAGTATTTGCTTGAAGGTATCGGAGCAAAGGGTGAAATAGATGAACCGTTGAGAGAGAAGGTCTTTGGTGAATTAAACTGCCATTTTAAGCCTGAGTTTTTAAACCGGGTAGACGAATTAGTGCTTTTCAAGCCTTTAAGTCAGGAGGAAATTGTTAAGATTATTGACCTGGCTTTAGAAGCTGTACAAAAGAGACTTGACGACAGGCAAATAAAGCTTGAGGTTTCCGACAACGCCAAGAAATTTATGGCAAAGAGTGCTTATAATCCGGTGTTTGGCGCAAGACCTGTAAAAAGGTATATGCAGAAATTTATTGAAACAGAGATAGGAAAGATGATTATAAAAGGTGAAGTCTCAGGAGGAAAAGAGATCTGTATAGAAGCAGGCTCGGCAGGGGATGATCCTTTGGCAGCGCTTACGCTTAGTGTCAGATGAAAAAAGGGGTATAAATGATTTTCACATAAAAGCTTGCCCGATTACCGTTGGGTGGTTGTATTAATCACGATCCGACTGAAGTTTGTTCACTTTAGTCGGTATTTTTATCAGTACTTTTGGAGTGAAATGAAAGACACAAAATTTTGCACCCTTGATGGATGCGAAATTTTATTATTGATATTTAACATAATTTAATAGATGTATGGACAATATTAGAAATTTGTAGTATAGTTTTGCTAAACAGGAACACTAAGATTGAATTGTTACTCGGAGTGGTAGTATGGATGTTATTGAGCTTTTGACACAGTTTAATATTACCAGACAGGAAGCAACCATATATTTAACGTTGCTATCTGAAGGAGAGCTTAATGGATACGAGGTTGCGAAGATAACCGGGATCTCACGTTCTAACACCTATACATCCTTGGCTGCCTTGGTTGAAAAGGGAGTAGCTTATATTGTCGAGGGACCGGTAACAAAGTATACACCTGTACCTGTTGAGGAGTTTTGTGATAACAAGATAAGGAAGCTCAAGGAGACCAAAGAGTATCTTATGGAAAGTATTCCGGAGAAGAGAGAAGATGCCGAAGGATACGTAACGATAAAAGGAAAGGTTCAAATTCTGAACAAAATGAGAAACATGGTGTCAGGAGCAAAAGAGAGGGTATATATTTCAGTATCAAAACAGGTATTGGATGAAATACTAGATGAGGTGAAGGGTGCTGTAAAGAAGGGAATAAAAGTAGTTTTGATTATAAATGAGCCTTTAAACCTGAAAGGCGCTACGGTATACTTTATGGGAAAGCAGCATCAACAGATACGGCTTATTGCGGACACATCCAATGTACTTACCGGTGATATTGACAATGGTGAGTACTCAACCTGTCTGTATTCAAAAAAGAAAAATCTGATTGATTTGTTAAGGGATTCTTTAAAAAATGAAATAAGGCTGATTGAAATAATGAAAGGGGAAAGCACAAAATGAAAAAGACTTTTGTAAGTTTTGAAAAATTGAAGGAGATAACAAAGGAGTATCCAACGCCTTTTCATCTTTATGATGAAAAAGGCATACGAGAAAATGTACGCAAGCTGAGGAAGGCGTTTGAATGGAACAAAGGTTTTAAAGAATACTTTGCTGTCAAGGCAACACCCAATCCCGCAATTTTAAAGATAATGAAGGAGGAAGGCTGCGGAGTTGACTGTTCGTCCTATACCGAGCTTATGATGTCTGATGCAACCGGTTTTAAAGGTAGCGATATAATGTTCTCGTCAAACGTTACTCCGAAGGAGGATTTCAGACTTGCACACAAGCTTGACGCCATTATAAACCTTGATGATATAACCCATATTGATTTTCTTGAAAAAACAGCAGGTATTCCTGAAACAATAAGTTGCCGTTTTAATCCCGGAGGCGATTTTGTTATTGATAATGCCATAATGGATACTCCACAGCAAGCAAAATACGGATTTACCAGGGAGCAGATGACAGAGGGGTTCAAAATACTTATGGGCAAAGGAGTAAAGCAGTTCGGGATGCATTCATTTTTAGCCAGTAACACAATAGCAAATGAGTACTATCCTGTACTTGCAGAAATACTTTTTAAAACAGCAGTGGAACTAAGCCGTGAAACGGGCGCTCATATAGCCTTCATCAATCTTTCCGGCGGTATAGGAATTCCATACCGTCCCGAACAGCAGGCAACGGATATTTATGCTGTAGGGCAGGGGGTTAGGGAAGCTTTTGAGAAAATATTGGTTCCGGCAGGTATGGGAGATGTTGCTATATATACGGAACTGGGAAGGTTTATGTTGGGACCTTACGGATGCCTTGTTTCTACTGCAATACATCAAAAACACATACATAAGGAGTATGTAGGCCTTGATGCTTGCGCGGCTGACTTGATGCGTCCTGCAATGTACGGAGCATATCATCATATCACGGTAATGGGCAAGGAAAATGAGCCATGTGACCATATGTATGATGTAACCGGGGGGCTTTGCGAGAATAATGACAAGTTTGCAATTGACCGTATGCTTCCTAAAGTTGATATAGGTGATTTGATGGTGCTGCATGATACCGGTGCGCATGGATATGCAATGGGCTACAATTACAATGGGAAACTTCGCTCGGCAGAGATACTGCTAAAGGAGGATGGCTCAACACAGCTCATACGGCGTGCTGAAACTCCTGCCGACTATTTTGCCACCTTGGATATTTACCGGGAGTTTAAAGAGATTATTGATTCCTATAAGAGCGGAAAGTGATAAAAACGCCAATATACGGCAGGATGGAGAATAGATAATGAATCACGACATAATTATAAAACGTGCGGTACTGCATGTGCTTGATAGTAACTCAAGCATTCCGGTTCTGTCAAACAGGGAGCTTGAAGCAAGTGAGGACCTGGTAGATTACATGGGTAAGCACATTGATAAAATCTTGGATGATCCAAATACAAAGAATGCAGGATTTATTGGCGAGGAAAACAATATTATGTTTTTGTGCAAGATGCTTAATGACAATGAAGATGAATTTCTGCCGATTACTATTGATGCCGCAGGGAAACTTTTTGACCTTATGAAGCAGCATGTGGATATACCATCGGCAGATCTTCTTTGCAGCGTCCTTGAAATTGACGGGCAAAAGCATTTGGGTATTATCAAGCTGAATTACAAAACGGGATTTACCCACTGGGTAAATAATGAACCTGAAGGAAGTATTAACACCATAATAAAGCATAGGACGCTGTTACCGCAGGAAGGTCAGAAGCTTGAAGAGTGTGCGCTTATAAATCTTAATGATTATAGTATACGGGTTTTGGAAAAGCAATTTGAGATAAACGGTGAAAAAGAGTATTACCTTACAAAGTATTACCTTAAATGCAAGTGTGGATTATCTGACAATGCCAAGCTTAAGATACTTGATAAGGTCACTAAAGAGATAAATAAAAAATACTATGACGAGGACTATGAGAAAGCAATAAAGCTTAAAAAGGCCGTCAGCGAAAGCTTTGAGGAGACATCTGCGATTCAGATTGATCATATAGCAGACAAGGTATTTGAAAATAACATGGATGTCCGTAAAGAGTATATTGAGGAAGTATCTAAGGCAGGTATTCCTGAAAAGGAGATAACCATACCCGACAGATTGATTGAAAAGAAATTTAAAAAACATAAGATAAAGACGGATAACGGTATTGAGATTGATTTCCCGCTGGAGTATGCTGGAAATAGCGATAAAATTGAATTTATTAATAACCCCGATGGCACAATATCAATAGTAATAAAGAATATCTCAAAGATTACCAATAGATAATGGATGGGTATTCAAGGAAGATATGCATAAGAGAAATGATTGAATATTTTGTCGATTTTTGATAGAATTATAGTATAAGTATTTAAAAATTCAATCATTTCTTAGGAGGAAAATCCATGCAACTCTCGAATGCCTTAAAAAGATGCGCATCACTTCTGTTAGCAGCTTGCTTGATTGTAATATTACTTATAAACGTTAATGCCAGATTTGTAAGTGCTAATGCAGGATTATCTGAGAGTAAACCTAAATTCTTAGGTAATATTATCTCATCCGATGTTCCGACAAATTTTAATGGGTACTGGAATCAGATTACGCCAGAGAATTCAACTAAATGGGGGCATGTTGAGGCAGTCAGGGGTCAAATGAACTGGAGTCAGGCAGATAAGGCTTATAATTATGCAAGAAGTAACGGTTTGCCTTTCAAGTTCCATACATTGGTGTGGGGAAGCCAGGAACCCAGATGGATCAGCTTTATTACGACAGCTGAACAGGAAGCAGAAGTGTTGCAGTGGATGGATGCTGCTGCTACAAAATATGGGGATTCAGATTATGTCGATGTTGTGAATGAAGCGTTGCATGCGCCAGCATCTTACAGGAATGCTTTGGGTGGAAGCGGGGCAACAGACTGGGATTGGGTCATAAGGTCTTTTGAGGAAGCAAGAAAGAGATTCAATGGCAAGTTGCTTATAAATGATTACGGAATAATAAGTGATACAAATAAGGTAAATCGGTATTTGCAGATTATTAATCTGCTGAAGGAAAGGAATTTGATAGACGGCATAGGGATACAGTGTCATTATTTTAATGTTGATAATCTTCAGGCAAGTACAATTAAGGTCAATCTGGATAAACTTTCAAGTGCAGGATTGCCAATATATGTATCTGAACTTGATATCACCGGTGATGATAACACACAGCTTGAGAGATATAAGGAGAAATTTCCTGTTTTTTGGGAGCATCCGTATGTCAATGGTGTAACAATTTGGGGATGGATACAGGGGGAAACCTGGAAAAATGGCACGCATCTGGTTACTTCCTTAGGCGAAGAGCGTCCTGCTCTCAAGTGGTTAAGAGAGTATGTTGACGCTAATCCAAGAATTTATCGGCAGTCATCGTCACTAGTAAAGTTCCCTGTGCTTTATGAAAGTGGTGATGTGAACCGAGATGGAATTATCAACTCCGCTGATTATGTACTTATGAAAAGGTATTTATTAGACAATGCTTCCCTTTCTGGAGACAGGCTTCCCAATGCAGATATGGATGGAGACGGAATTATCAACTCTGCTGATTATGCATTGCTGAGAAGATACATACTTGGACAGGGTTTTTGATTTATTATGGCAGTGTTCCTATGATTCTTGGAATTGTATATTTAAAATATGTTATATTGCAATATGATTAGGAAGGGTAAAACAAAAATACCTTTCCTTTATTTTGTTTTTGCATAATTTACAGATAATAGTTTTAATGTATACTGTAAGTGTTATTGTACCATATAAAGAATATGGGAGAATGATAAAGAAAATTTTATACGATTGATACGGATTATGCAGTTGAGATAGTCTAATTACTTTATGGGTAATAACTGAGTATATTCGACAAGTTAAAGAGCCTATAGTTTTGCATATACGATAACATTAAGTTAACCTTAAAACAAGTATTAAAGTCTAAAATAGCAGTTGATATTTTCAAGGTTATATGTTAGGATAGTTAGTGAAAAATTTAACTAGCTATCTTGCATAATTATCAAAATATAAAGTGATTGATTAACAAGACGTAACATACTATTTTGAATAAAAAATATGTTGATTTGAAGGGAGAATTGTAATGAGTTCAAACAAAAAATTGCAAGCCTGGGTAAAAGAAATTGCAGATATGTGTCAACCGGATAAGATTTACTGGTGTGATGGTACAGAGGAAGAGAATGAACGCCTTCTTAAGGAAACGGTTGAATCGGGAGCTGCTATTCCTTTAAATCCTGAAAAGCGCCCTGGATGTTATGCTTTCTTTAGTGATCCATCAGATGTGGCACGTGTAGAAAACCGCACTTATATTTCCTCTAAAAAGCAGGAAGATGCAGGCCCGACTAATAACTGGGTTGACCCTGTAGAACTTAAAGCAACTATGAAAGACTTATACAAAGGTTGTATGAAAGGAAGAACAATGTATGTCATTCCTTTCTCTATGGGACCTATAGGCTCCCCTATCTCAAAGATAGGTGTTGAAATAACTGATAGTCATTACGTTGTTGTTAATATGCGAATTATGACGCGTATGGGTAAAAAGGTTCTTGATGTACTTGGAGAAACTGGAGAATTTGTACCATGCTTGCATTCGGTAGGCGCTCCATTGGCTGAAGGACAAAAAGATATAGCATGGCCGTGTGCTCCGATAGAGAAAAAGTATATAAGCCACTTCCCTGAAGAAAGAACTATTTGGTCGTATGGTTCAGGATATGGAGGAAATGCACTTTTGGGCAAAAAGTGTTTTGCACTTCGCATAGCTTCTGTTCAGGCACGTGATGAAGGCTGGATGGCTGAGCATATGCTTATCTTACGCCTGACTGATCCTAAGGGAAATAAAAAGTATATTGCCGGAGCATTCCCAAGTGCTTGCGGAAAGACCAATCTGGCAATGCTTGTTCCGACTATTCCGGGTTGGAAGGTTGAAACAATAGGAGATGACATAGCATGGATGAAATTTGGCTCTGACGGAAGGTTGTATGCTATTAACCCTGAGGCAGGCTTCTTTGGAGTCGCACCAGGTACTTCAATGGATTCCAATCCGAATGCTATGAGAAGTATAGAAAAGAACACAATATTTACAAATGTTGCTCTGACAGATGACAAAGATGTGTGGTGGGAAGGTATCGGTACTGATGCTCCGCAGCATTTGATCGATTGGAGAAACAATGATTGGACGCGTGGTTCAGAGTCTTTGGCTGCTCATCCTAATGCGCGCTTTACAGCACCTGCAAGTCAATGTCCATCTATTGCACCTGAATGGGAAGATCCTGCAGGAGTGCCGATTTCCGCAATTTTGATTGGGGGACGCCGTCCTAGTACTATTCCTTTGGTACATGAAAGCTTTAACTGGGAGCATGGTGTATTTATGGGTTCAACAATGGGTTCTGAAATAACTGCTGCTGCCATATCTGATAAAATCGGACAGGTGCGCCGCGACCCATTTGCCATGTTACCTTTTATTGGTTATCACGTAGGCGACTATTTACAGCACTGGCTTGATATAGGGACTAAAACCAGTGAAGATAAATTGCCTAAGATATTCTATGTTAACTGGTTCCGCAAGGATCAAAACGGCAAATGGCTCTGGCCTGGATTTGGTGAAAACAGCCGAGTTCTCAAATGGATTGTTGAAAGAGTTTCCGGCGAAGGCAAAGCTGTTAAAACTCCTATCGGATATATGCCTACAGGGGATGCCATTGATACAAACGGTCTTGATGTAAGTGAAGCTGACATGGCTGAATTGCTCAAAGTGGATAATGAACAGTGGTTACAAGAAGTTGCTTCTATAAGAGAGCATTATGCGAAGTATGGAGAGAAACTGCCAAAAGAGTTGATTGCACAGCTTGATGAACTGGAAAACAGACTCAAAGGCTAATTATTAATACTGAATTAGAATTTATAGGTAATGAAATAAAATCATTACGATGAAAACCGACTGATGAAGGTATGAAATAGTTTGACCATATCAGTCGGTTTTTTTATTAAAGTCATTTCCTGAAAGGAAATCTGGCAAAAATCTTAGCGACTCAATGTCCCTAAAATTTCTGTTATTCAAAAGGCAAGTCAAGAACCGTCCCCGACTTGCTTTTTAAGGTTGTTTGTTATATCCTTGGTCTCCGTAAGGATTTAGCTTATCAAGCCACTTTTTTTTAAGTTTTTCAAGAGCATCTTTTAAATCAAAAAATCCATCTTCCTTCTCCTCTAAAACCTCTAATACTTCAAAAGAAAAGGATTCTTTACCGTATTCATTCCATTCTTTTTGGAGCAACTCATTTTTATGAGAACCCATTTCCAATTGAAATTTTTTTCCGTTTATGGTTTTCAGATTTGGACTGCTTTCGATCAATATTTTATGATTGGCATTGTTTTTTATCTGATAAACCCCTGCCTGAGTTTTAGTTTCTTTGTAAAGCTGTTTTAGTTCCTGTTTGCGATCCATAGTTTACACACTCCTTTTAAAATCATTTTATTAACCAATGCTGACTGATGTCAGGAAAATGTTTTTCAGTATTTTTTCACTGTTCTTCTAAGCAACATTATGACAATCACCTAACCGTATAAACAAACACATCGTTAAAATGTTTATTGTATAACAGATATTATATAATAATGTTTAGATATTTTCACCATTCTTAAAAATGCAAAGCTTATTTACTCAACTTTCCCACAGTATTTATGGGCTCTTTGCCACTAACCTAGCATTGCTCACCGCGGTCAAAAAGTAAACTTTTTGACCTTAACTTGTGAGCAACCAGAGCCTCAAAATACTATAAGTGGGGAAGTTGGGTTATTTGTCCAAAAGAAGATGTAAAGTATAAGATATGTAAACAAAATGCTGGAGAGCTTTGAAAGGCCAAGGTAAGAGTCAAATGAAAATATTGCAAACAAAACTAAAATAGGTTAGTATATTAGTAAAATTTAAGATAAATATAATAAAGAAACAGAAGGAAGGATTATTGACTTGAAAGCTTTAAATGGTAAAAAAATTATTGATGTTGATATAATGGATATAGTTTCTGGGTATTCCACTGTGGTTATAGACATAGGAACTGGTGATGGCAGATTTGTCTACAAGAAGGCTAAGGAGTGTCCGGAAGCATTTTTTATAGGGATAGACCCAGCGGCTGAGAATATGGTGGAATTTTCGTCAAAGGTTATAAAAAAGCCATCAAAAGGAGGGTTGAGCAATGTACTTTATGCCGTTTCAAGTGTAGAGGGAATGCCTGACGATATGAAGGATATAGCAGCTCAAATATATGTAAATTTGCCGTGGGGCAGCCTTCTTGAAGGTATTATTAAGGGAAATGAAGATGTGCTCAATAACATTGTTAAAACAGCCAAACCACCTGAGGCAAATCTGGATTTTTGCTTTACGTATAACGACCTTTATGAGGTTGGAGAGATGAACAGAAGGGATTTGCCCGAGTTGTCCCACGAGTACATAAATACTGTAATGAAGCCTTTATACGAAAGTAAAGGAATCATATTTAAAAGTGCAGATACCATTTCGAATGAAACCCTGCGGGAATATGGAACGCAGTGGGCGAAAAGGCTGGGTTTTGGAAGAACCCGCGAGGTTTACAGAGTCAGTGCCGTCATATTGAAGTGAAAAATATGCATAGCGGTTAGCATTTCTATAAAACCTGGCAATATAAAAAAACCGACTGCCCAAACAGCAATCTGCTGTAACGCAACCGGTTTTTATATTTAATAACTCAACTTTCTATTACTAGTAGGTTTCAACAAAGACTTCAAAGAACGATTGTGGGTGAACACATGCAGGACATTCCACGGGCGCGGATTTTCCTTCATGGATGTAACCACAGTTTGTACATTTCCAGTAAACCTTTCCGTCCTTTTCAAATACTTTTCCGCTTGCAATGTTTTCTGCCAGCTTATTGTATCTGATTTCATGTCTTTCCTCTGATAAGGCTATCATTTTAAAGGCAACTGCTATCTCAGGAAAACCTTCTTCCTCGGCAATTTTAGCAAACTCCGGATAAAGCATTGTCCATTCTTCGTTTTCACCGCTTGCAGCTGCTTTGAGATTATCGAGAGTGTTTCCTTGGGCTACAGGATAAGTTGCATTTAATTCTATTGTTGCTGGCAGTTCGTCCTTAAGACCTTGAAGAAGAAACTTATAAAATCTTTTAGCATGTTCTTTTTCATTATCTGCAGTTTCAATAAATATGTTTTTGATTTGTTTGTATCCTTCTTTATCTGCAACCGACGCATAATATGTGTAACGGTTACGTGCCTGTGATTCTCCTGCAAAGGCTTTCAGCAGGTTTTCGGCTGTTTTTGTACCTTTTAAGCTTTTCATAAATTGCCTCCTTAGAAATATTATAATTAACATTTAATGATTTAATAATAAACATCATACATAATCTATATACCATATTGCAATAGAAATAAACAAACTTTCATAGAAAACAGTTAGGTTTTTAATAGGATTCTATAAAGAATGAGTGTTCAAATTTAAACATATAATTAGAATTGTACAATATGCTCTGAACACTCTGATAATAATTGTGTGTTAATAAAATTTATATTTTGTTATGTTTATTTTAATATTTGAATTGTGCATTAACTTGAAAAAGCAGGCTGAAAATTGTATAATAAAATAGATTGTACAAATTCTGTACAAAAATATACTAATATCCGAGCAAAAATGAAAAAGTGCTGGTGATTTTTTTAAAGAAACCAGTCAGAAAATGAAGGGGGCGAATGCCATGTCAATTTTAAGAAGATTTTCCGATATTATGGCATCCAATATTAATTCAATATTGGATAAGATGGAGGATCCGTCAAAGATGGTGGATCAGCTTTTAAGAAATCTTGAGGACGATCTCAATAAGGTAAAAGCTGAAACTGCAGGAGTAATGGCGGATGAAGCAAGATCAAAGAGAGAATTGGACGAGTGCTCATCGGAAATCAATAAAATGCAGGAATATGCACAGCGCGCAGTTAAAGCCGGAAACGATGATGATGCAAGAAAATTTCTTGCCAAGAAAGCACAACATACTTCAAGATACAATGAATTGAAAAAAGCTTATGACATGGCTGAGGGTAACGCTCAGAAGATGAAACAGATGCATGATAAGCTGGTAGAACAGATAAATGAGTTGAATGCAAGGAAGGGTTCGATAAAGGCTAAAATGGCAGTAGCCAAGGCTCAGGAAAGGGTTAATAAAATTGGAACGAGTGTTTCCAAGGCAGGATCGAGTTTGAACGCTTTTGATCGCATGGAGCAGAAGGCTGACCGCATGCTTGATGAGGCTAATGCTATGGCAGAGCTCAATGCTTCTGCAATGGAAGATGATTTGGATAATATGATGGACAAATATAGTGTGCCTGAGGCATCCATAGAGGATGAGCTTAATGCTTTGAAATCGAGTTTGGATGATAATGTTGAGGATGAACTTGCAAAGCTAAAAGAAGAAAACGATAAAGATACAGAGTAAACAGAACCTGGAATTATTAAATGGCTGTAACCCAGTTTGATTTTTTTCTGTAGGTTACAGCCATTGTTTTTTTAAAGACAGGAGGAATAGCCTAATATGGATATTGAGTCTGTGCAAAATAAGGAGGAAGTTTCTGAGGTTTATATTTGTTCTGGCTGTGGTGGAAACATGGAATATGATATATCCTCCCAGAAACTCAAATGTCCTTACTGCGGGACGGATATGGACATTAAAGAAGAAAGTTCGCTTATTAAGGAATATGACTTTAACGATATAATGGACAGGGAAGCGAATTCTGAATGGAACAATGAAGTGGATGTTATTAAGTGTGAAAGTTGTGGTGCCGAGAGTGTTGTTGAAAAGCACCAGACTGCATTGTACTGTAGTTACTGTGGTTCGTCCCATGTGCTGGAAAGCAAGCAGTCTGCAGGGATAAGACCTGAGGCTATTATTCCGTTTAAAATAGACATTCACAGAACTAAAGATTTGTTTGACAAATGGGTTGGCAGAAGGTGGCTTGCTCCTGGAAATTTAAAAAAGCTTTATCAGAGTGATAAGCTGAAATCCGTATATGTACCTTATTGGACTTATGATGCAGACACATACAATGTATACACGGCTCAGGGCGGAAAGGTATATTATGAAAATGTTAAACGAGACGGCAAAACCGTACGTGAGCGCAAGGTGCGATGGTACAATGTAAAGGGGCGGTTTGAAAGAATTTTTGATGATGTGCATGTGAATGCATCAAAAAACTTTGATGAGTCGCTAATGAGAAAGATTGAGCCTTATAAAACAGTTGAACTTGAGCCGTACAAACCGCAGTACATATCAGGATATATGGCTGAAAGGTACAGTATTGGCGTAGTTCAGTGTTTTGAAGGGGCAAAAAGGAAGATGAAGGATATATTGACGGGTGAGGCGCGTGAACTGGTATTGAAAAAATACGACGAGGTGCGTGACATGAAGATAAATACCAGTTACAGCGATGTGAAATACAAGCATGTACTTTTACCTGTATGGACAGCCCAATATGACTATAACGGCAAAAAATACAGGTATATGATTAATGGGCAGAACGGAAAGGTGTCAGGACAGTCGCCGTTAAGTCCGGTGAAGATAACATTGCTTGTGTTGCTTGCTATCGGTGCTATATTTGCTTACCTGTATTTCAGTGGCAACCTGCCCTTCTCACATAATCCTGCACTACTGCAACAGACGAGGATAATACCGCTTATGCAGTATTTATTATATTATTAAAGACCTAAGAGTAGTAAAATATTAAGTTATTGACATATAGTATACGTAATGTGAAAATACGTTAATGACACATATCATTAAACTGTAAGTATCATGTGTTACAAAGAGTAGTCTAAAGGAGGAATTAGATAATGGGTTTTTTTGGGAAACAACTATTAAATGTTATCGAATGGAATGAAACGCGGGACGATGTTTTGTTCTGGAAATGGCGCAATAGTGAAATAAAAAAAGGAAGTCGGCTAATAATAAAACCGGGGCAGGATGCAATATTCCTTCACAATGGTAAAATAGAAGGTGTTTTCAGGGATGAAGGCAATTATGAGATTGAAACGCAGATTATTCCTTTCCTGAGTACACTCAAAGGGTTTAAATTTGGTTTTAACAGTGGCTTAAGAGCCGAAGTAATGTTTGTGAACACCAAAGAATTTTTGGTAAGATGGGGGACTAAGAACTCAATTAACATACCATCCCCAAGAATGCCGGGAGGTATTCCTATAAGAAGTTTCGGTACCTTTAGTGTCAAAATAGACGATTATATTGTTTTAATTGATAAAATAGCCGGTGTTAAGCAGCAATTTACCGTTGATGACATCAAGGAGCGCACACTGTCATTATTGGATCAACTACTTATGAAATGGATTGTTAAAGAGGGTAAAGACATGTTTAATCTTCAGGCTAATTCCTACGACATTTCAAAAGGCATTAAGGCTGACCTTGACATGGAGCTTTTAAAAATTGGTTTAACAGTTACGAATTTTGCAATTTCAAGCTTCAATTATCCTGAAAAGATTCAGAAAATGATAGAGAAGAATGCTTCCAATGAAATGGTGGGAGATGTTTCAAAATACAGGGATATCGGAATGGTAGATGCCATGGTAAATAACCCCGGAGGCGGTATGTCAGAGATGGCTCAGACTGGTGCCGGTATGGCTATGGGAATTGAAATGATGAAGCAGATGACAAGAAGCATGTCAGACAACAATGATAGGGCACCGCAGGCAGGTACAATAATTTGTTCAGGCTGTAACCAGCCTGTTAATGAAAACATGAAGTTTTGTAGCAACTGTGGCGCCAAGATAGTGAAAGCACAGGCTTCAAGCTCAGGCGATTCGAGGTTTTGCCACAACTGCGGCACAAAACTTGTGTCCGAAGCAAAATTCTGCAGTGGATGCGGTACTAAACAGGATTAGGAATTCTTAAATCTCAATAACTTAACATTCCCACCTATAGTGTTTTGAGGCTCTGGTTGCTCACAAGTTAAGGTCAAAAAGTTTACTTTTTGAGCTTAACTTGTGAGCAATGCTGCAACAGCAGCAAAGAGCCCATAAATACTGTTGGAAAGTTGAGTCAATAATGATTATTAAAAAGTATTTACGGATTTGCCTCTGTACAAATGGAGTAAATAAAGGGCTTGCAGAATTTAACTGTAAGCCCTTTTGAAATCAATTTTATATTGTTAATCTTTAATTATCAATTATTTTTTTTTCCCGAACAGAGACCTTAAGAATAGACCTGCCCCTGCGGCTGTCATACCATACATCAGAATCCCATAGTAGAGGGGTATAGGTTTGAATTTAATCTTAAGCACCATAAGTATGCCTAATAGTACTGTTAGAATACCAAACACAAAAAGCAACCATCCCAAAACATTCTTATTATTGAAAAAAAGAATACCTATTCCGAAAATCAAAGGCAGAAGAACCAAACCAAAAGGCATATTAAAACCCATAAAATCGGACAATGCTGAAGTGTTCGTATATAGAGTGGTGTTCTGAGTTATCAAATAAACACCGAGAAAAAATAGTATAATTCCGACAAAGAACTCAAGAACACTGCTGTTTGACGGTTTTCTACTTCTGCTGTTATAGTTAATATCGAAATTATCGTCCATATCATCAAATCTACTTTCTTTATTGTTGTTACGGTTTCTCATATAATGACCTCCCGTTTAGACTATGTTAACCACGAAAATGATTATACATTAGAGTTGGAAAATTTGGTTTTCGTGATGTTGTATAAAGGAAATTATAGTGCGATACAAATCCTTTATTGTATTGAATATAGGTAAATCCTCTTTACATCAATTACAAAACATTGTACAATTATTAAATGGAAACAGATTTCCATGCTAAAATACGGATAATAAATAATTTTATCACAATTATGTATTAATGTCAATAAGCTTGAAAGGCGAATCTGTATTCTGCAGATAATATCGGAAACAAAGGAAAGGGGTTCGGCATATGCAAGTTTACATACAAAATTTTATTAATACGGTACTAATCCCAGCGATTAAGTCGTTAGCTCTTGCTATTATCGTATTGATAGTAGGTTTGTTTGCTATTAAATGGGGTATTAAAAAACTAAAAGTAGTTGTGTATAAATCAAAGATTGATAGTAGTTTGAAGCCTTTTGTAGTATCATTAGCCGATGCGGCACTTAAAATTTTTCTGGTAATATCCGTTATCGGAATTTTAGGTGTGCAGACATCTTCATTTGTTGCTGTACTTGCCTCCGCAGGTCTTGCAATAGGTCTTGCATTCCAAGGCTCTCTTTCAAATTTTGCAGGTGGGGTGCTAATTCTCACGTCAAAACCGTTTGGTGTAGGAAACTACATTGAAGCAAATGGATACGCAGGGACTGTTGAATCCATAAAGATTTTGTATACCGAATTGGTTACTCCAGACAACAAGGTTATATTTATTCCCAATGGAAATCTGGCAAATTCGAGTATAGTAAACTATTCAATGAAAGAGACAAGACGCGTTGATTTGAAATTTTATGTATCATATAACGAAAACAATTCTGAAGTGATAAGCACAATAAAGAGTGTTATAGAAGAACAGCCGCTTGTGTTAAAAGACCCTGAACCTTTTGTGAGAATGTCGGAGCATGGTGAACGTGCAGTTGTTTATACTGTGAGGGCATGGGTTAAATCCAAGGATTATTGGGAAGTGTATTTCAATATTACTGAAGAGGTCAAAAGAAATTTTGATGATAAGGACATAGAAATACCTTATCCACAAATTGATGTCCATATGAAAGGGGTAATAGATAGAGAGTAGGAATTTTTGAAGTAGGGAGGGCTGAACATTGTATTATAACCCGAATGTTTTTGTTACTCTTTTTTTAGCGGGAATACTTTGGTTTATAGGGTTTAAATTTTCCAAAACCCCATTAGGAAGTAAACATGGATTGTTTACAGGTCTGTTGCTTTTTATATTATGTATTCCAGGATTCTTGATTGTATTTGCTAATATATTACCATTTAAAGACACTGTGTTTTTTAAGGAATATAGAAGCATAGAATTTATTGAGGTGTCAGCTTCTTTGATCCCTGCATTCTGCGGTTATATTTTAGGGCTGAAGCCCTTGTCTTCTAAAGTAAGATGGAAAATCTACAGCAAGTATATTTATATTCTATGTTTTGTAATGGTACTTTCTCCCTTTGTATCATCAATTATCTTTCCTGTAGAGTTTATGTATAAATTATCGGACAATTGGTGTGGAGATATATGCTTGCAGACATCGGAAGTAACATGTGCACCGGCGTCGCTCGCGTCTGTTTTCAAGTATTACGGAATTGAGCAGACTGAAAAGGATATAGCAAAAGCTGTATATACTAGCTTACTTGGAACTGAAGACTACTATATAGTAAGGTATGCAAGAAAGAACGGTTTCAAAGTAAATATGTATAATAATATGGAAGCAAAACACATACCTGTACCTTCTATAATAACGGTGAAAGTTCAGAATATCTGGCATTCTGTAGCAGTATTAGGCAAAAAAGGTGGTTATCTTATCATTGGAGACCCCTTAATTGGAAGGGTAGCATATTCTTTTGATGAAATCGTTGATGAGTATGAATTTGGCGGGGAAGCATATCATTTTATAAGGGAATAGCGAGAGCAGTATTTTTAAAAGGAGATACAAAGAAAAAGCATGGATTTAAACCATGCAGCAACTCAATATACTATTAATACTATTTCAAATCAATCGGTTTTATTCCATACAAAGGTTGTACTCCATACTTCAGCACAGGAGTGATGTCATCCTCTGGCGAAGGTATAATCCCATACATTGGCTGAATGATTTCGGGATGGGGTTTACGGATAAATCTGAATTTATTGCAATTGCTGAATCCGCCTCCAGTCATTTCCATAAGCTCTTCGTCTGTCAGTTCTTTACCTATTCTCATCTTTTTTGATTCTGGCATAATGTCACCTCCTTATAAAAATAAATTCTGTGACTCTATACGGTTTCGCATAAACACTTATATATCTATTGTTTTGCGAAATCATACTCTTTGTGGATACATCTTCTAAAAGTCTGAATTGAACGGTATTATGTAATGCATTTTATAGAGAAAATCAGTTGCAATCTATTATTATGGAAATATATCCATACTAACAAAAATTACCTTATAACAATATAATATAATTTTTACTGTTCCAATGTCAATACATTTTGCTTATGGATTCAAAGGTCTTATGCTTTTCCCTTCCTTCGTTAATAACCTCCAGGGCTTCTTTCGTTCTGCCGTTTTCAGCAAGAAGTACTGCAAGGTCATAATAAGGGTCGATATAGTTTTCGTCCGAAAGGCATATGGCTTTTCTTAAGAACAATATACCTTTTTCCAAATCTCCCATTCTTCCCAAAGTCACTCCCATGCCCTTGTTGGCATATGCGTCATCCGGGTTTTGTGCCAGAACTTTCTCATTGGCCTGCTTAGCTTCGTTATAGTTTTCCAGCATAAAGCTTACGTAGCCGTAAAGCTTTTGCAATTCAGTATTTTCACTATCTATACTAACAGCTTTGGACAGTACAAGTTCTGCAAGCTGAAAACTTCCGTTATCAGCAAATTTCTTTGCTTTTTGGATCATTTCATCCAGAACATCCACTTTGTCTAGTTGCTGCTTTGCAATATCTATGGCGACGTTATATGAGCAGTATTTGTTTTCTCCATATACACTGCCCTCCATGGTAATCCTGGTATTAGAGCAACCTCCCAGACACTGGTTTCCATAAAGGCATTTTTTACACAAACCGCTCAACTTGTCCTTTGACATTTTTCTGTTCCAGCTGAAGTTGTCAGGATTTTCCCATATTTGTCGTATAGGGATTTGTCTTATATTCCCTTCAATAAAACTTCTGTCTCTTACCGAGGTGCAACCTAAAATATCACCGTTATGCAATATGCCAAGGCTATATTTACCTGCTCCGCAGCCAGTCCAGCTGTAATTACCCGTTCCTGACCGGGAACTTCTTATTTTGATTTCCTTGTTGTTGAAGTATCCTATACAGTCCGCAAGCTGCATATCTATACTGCAACCTTCCTTTACCGCCTGATATGCAAAGTCTATAACGTCATCAATATGGTAAGGCTGTGCAACAAGCTCATTGTTTTTCGCCATATTGCCCATCGGAAGACCAAGCTGGAGTTGCCAGCCGTTTACTCCTTTTTCTTCAAAAATGTTTTTTAAATCAGGTAGTTCTTGAATATTTCCGCTGTGTATAGTGGTTATAACAGAATAGTTGATTTTTCTGGTTTTTAAAATATCAAGAGCATGCATTATTCTTTGAAAGGAACCTTCTTTCCTTATATAATCGTGAGCTTTTTGAAGTCCGTCAACACTTAAAGCGATAGTGTTTATACCTGCTTCGACTGCCCTGTCGGCGATATCCTCATTGAGAAGCCACCCATTTGTAATCATATTTGGGATTACTCCGTTAGCATTAAGCCTTTTTGCTATTTTGTCCCAGTCTTTTCTTGTTGTAGGTTCTCCTCCTGAAAGGGTTATCCAGCGGAAGCCGAGTTCACCCAAGTCGTCGCATAGCTTTAATGCTTCTTGTGTCGAAAGCTCCCCTTTAAGGGCGTTTTCGCAACTGGAACCGCAGTGTTTGCAACGCATGTTGCATCCCATGGTAATTTCCCAGACAGCGGTAATAGGACTGTTCATAGCAACACTCTCCTCTAGAAAATAATTGAAATATATAATATAACTAAATTATTATAGCAATTTTAAGCAGTGTTTCAGCAACAAAACTATTAAATTAAGATTGTTTTCATGTTTCATGCAAATTGAAATCAAAACATGCTCCAAGGAATGTATTTTTTCAGCAAAGCTTTAAAGTTTTGTATCTTTTGTAACAATTTTATTATAAACTGTATGTCAAGTCAATGTTCAAAGAATATAAAAGAATATCAAAAAACACCAAAAAATATAAAAGAATGAATATACTAATGAATATACTTAAGGATTTTGTAAAGCATGCTCTGTTAGAAGGAATTTGTATTATAATTAAAGAATTAAATTCTTATAATGGGGCACAAGCAGAAGAAGTTTGTTTTTAACATTATAGAATACTGTAAACAAGAAATATTTAAAAGTACTGGAAAGGGTTGAATGATGCCGTAATGAATGAAAAGAAGCAAAAAAAGGAAAAGAAGATACTTGAAGAAGAGCTTTATGCTCCTGTACGTAATTACCTTATTGGAGAAGGTTACGATGTAAAAGGGGAGGTTAGGCACTGTGATGTTACGGCTTATAAGGATGGATTGCTTTTAGTAGCGGAAATGAAGACCAGCCTCAATCTTGAGGTTATACTTCAGGCTGCTGTAAGGCAGAGAATAGCAGATATTGTATATATTGCAGTACCAAAGAATGGGAGAGCTTTGTTTACTAAAAGGTGGAAGAATATATGCTACCTTCTTAGGAGACTTGAAATAGGACTTCTTCTTGTTTCCCTCAGGGGAGAGATTTCAATGGTTGAGGAAGCTTTAAAACCGCAACCCTTCAGCAGGGAAGTAAGCAGGAAGATTTCCGCAAGAAAGAAAAAACTGGTATTAGAGGAATTCAGCAGCCGACATGGTGATTATAATACTGGTGGAAGCACGGGTAAAAAGCTGGTTACTGCATATAGGGAAATTGCTATACACATAGCAGGGTTGCTAGAAACTTACGGTCCACTTAGTGCTAAGAAGCTTAAAGATATGGGAACCGACATAAAAAAGACATCACCTATATTGCAGGATAATCACTACGGTTGGTTTGAAAGGGTTTCAAGAGGGATATATTCATTGAGTGACAAAGGGTCTCAAGAGATTGACAACTACAGGGAGCTTGTAAATTATTATGTTAATATGAAAAAAGACAATTAACTTAGGAATGCTAAAATATAGTTCTGTATATAAAATCATGACCACTATAAAAGACCTGATGAAAACCAGGTCTTTTATAGTGGTTATAATAAATTGTTTTGTAATAGACATATTCTTAAAAGGTTAGTATTTAATAAATTTAGCCCCCGGAACGCCGCAAATACTGCATTTTTCAGGTTGAAATTTCTCGATGTTTCCGCATACAGGGCAAAGATAATAAAAGACTTCTTCTGTCTGGTCAAGATTCTCTAATGCTTCCTGATAAAGTCCAGCATGAACCTCTTCTGCTTTCATTGCAAAGGTAAAGGACATAAGAGCAGCTTTGTTTCCTTCTACCTCAGCTTCTTTAACGAAATCAGGATACATCTCTTTATATTCGTAGGTTTCTCCTGCAACCCCATCTTTCAGATTATCTGTTGTTGAACCGATTTTTCCTGCCACTTCAAAATGTTTTAGTGCATGAATTGTTTCGGCATCAGCTGCAGCTCTAAACAGTTTTGCTACATTCATTTTTCCTTCCTGTTCCGCTTTCTTGGCATATGCTGTATACTTTCTGTTTGCTTCAGCTTCTCCGGTAAATGCCGCCATCAGGTTTTTAAGTGTTTTATTTTTATTCATTTTTTTGTCCTCCTCATTTTTATTAATAGCTTCTAATAATTTTTCCACAGTTGCTTTAGGGAACCCTTCCATATGCTTTTTGGCAAGAAGTGATTGCAAAAATTCCTGGGTATTTTCACTTTGCGGCAACATATATCCCGCTTCACGGATGATATCCTCTGCCATAATATGATTGGATTTTTCAATTGCGGCAGCTAGCTTTCCGGGCAATCCAGTAGCGATGCCTTCCTGTTCGGATTTGCTACGCATCAGCACCTTAAGTGTATTGACAACGGTCTCGGTTTTATCCTGCTGCTTTGGATATTCCTTCGGTACCATAGAAATCGCACCGGACGGGCAGGCATCTGCACAGTCACCGCAACCTGTGCACTTGGCAACATCAATAATACTGTTTTCTGTATCTGTTGCACCGGTAGGACAGACATAAAGGCATAGACAGTCCTTTGTACACAAACGTATATTTCTTACTGCATATTTATCAGCCATTTTTACTGCCTCCCTTCAATTTTTTCAAATTTCCAATTTGGCACCTTGCAAACAGGGCAAATTTCCGGAGGGTTGTTCCCTATATAGACAAAACCACAGATAGTACAGACATATACGCCTGTATTTTCAAGCATGGCATTGCCCTCTTTCTGATATCGAGTTAATAGGGACTTTAAAATACGTGTAACCTTCTCACTCCAAACAAGAGCACGGAGAGCCCCTCGATCCTTGGCATTGGATGCCACAGCATTAGCGTTTGGGAAATCTTCCGTAAGATCTTTTTCAATTAAAGCAAGCAACTTGTTATAATCTGGTTCCTTGGCTGGCGCTGATGCCGTCTTAAAATATCCGGCCAATTCCTTAAAGAGAGCTGCTTCTTCTGGTTTATACTGTTTTTCGCAACCACGTGCCAGATTTGTGCAAAGTGCACTAATCTCTAACGCAGACATCTGCTTCATATCTGTAGATGACTCAATTACAGATATTGGCTTCTTTTCTGGAGATGCATCTGTCTGACCCTGTTTTTCAAATTCAGATTTTGATGCACCACAGAGAGGACAAACCCAATCTTCCGGCAGTTCTTCCCATTTTGTACCTGGGGCAATGCCTGCTTCAGGAATGCCCTTTGCTTCGTCATAGATATAGCCGCAAACTGAACATACATACTTTGACATTCTATTGCCTCCTCACTTATTTTCTTCTATAATTGAATGCAATAAAGATTTATATCGCACTTCAATGACCTTAGGATGAAATATCACAAAAATTAAATTTCTCAATGTAGAATCATTTTCGTAATCGACATATATTCCCAAGACATCTTTTACATATACCCTTAAGATATACGTTCTTATCATTAATTTGGAAATCGTTTAATTCTTTGCAGTTCAACAAATTCATATCAATACTAAAGTCATATATAATTTCACAGGATTCACATTTGAAATGACCATGGTTTTCGGTCACAATATCGTACCTGGCTTCATGATCTTCGATTGCAACTACCTTGACCAAACCTGCTTCGGTTAACACTCGTAAGGTGTTATAGACTGTGGTTTTGGATAGTGTGGATATATCCTTTTGAAGGTCGGTGAAAATCTGCTCTACAGTTGGATGGCATTGATTTTCGGTAAGGTATTCCAAAACCTTCAACCTTTGGTGTGAGAGATTTATATTTTTCATCTTTAATTCTTGCTTTAGTTTTTCAAATGAGGGTTTCAATAACTCACCACCTATACTATACAATACAATATTGTAATCATTACAAAGTAGTAATAGCTACATATAGTATAAATAATAAAAACTGAAAATGCAACCTTTATTTTTTTTAAAAAGCATAGGAAATTATAAAAACACTAGTTTTTATAATTTCCTATACTTGGGATTGGCAAGGGGATTCCCCTTGCCCGGTTTAAGGAACAAAGACAAGAGAGAGGTCCCTTGTCTTTGTTGGATTTATAATTGGCTTTCTGCCATCTCAATCATTCTTTTTACCATCTGACCTCCTATGGGTCCTCCCTCTAAGCCATTTATTTTTGAGGGTACATCACCTTTATAATGGTCATTGTTTTCTTTTACATATTGCAAATATCCAATTTCTTTGGCACATTCCATTTTGAACTTTGTTAATGCTTCTCTGCTTTCAGGTACTAATATTTTTTTTCTTCCTGCCATGCAAATCACCTTCCTTTA
The DNA here is from genome assembly GCA_964409165.1 of uncultured Oscillospiraceae bacterium. Taxonomy (GTDB): domain Bacteria; phylum Bacillota; class Clostridia; order Acetivibrionales; family Acetivibrionaceae; genus CAYPCH01. The sequence goes on from CAYPCH010000027.1 coordinate 30,106, forward strand.
TTTTTTAGTATATAATCATTTGGTGATATATATAGCTTTTACGTAAAGTAGATTTAATAAAATAGAAATTTAATCTTACGTGGGAAGAATTTAAAATTTGTGTAATTTGTTTTCTATATGCGTAGTGTCAAAGGCTATTAGATATACTAGTGTATAGATTGAATAATATGAAAAATAAAGCTTGGAGGTAATTTATGATTTGTTAATATATTGACAAAGTTTTCTGAAAAGTTTACCATGAGTATTAGTTAATAAATGTTGGAGGTTTTGCAGATGGAGAGAATTAAGTTTGATTATTCAAAGGCAAGTGATTTTATACAGGAAAACGAAGTTGTGTACTTTGATAGCTTTATAAAATCTGCCCACGAAATGCTTCATAACAAGACGGGAGCAGGTAATGATTATGTCGGATGGGTTGATCTTCCGCTAAACTATGACAAAGAGGAGTTTTCCAGAATAAAAGCTGCATCAGAGAGTATAAAGAGTGACTCCGATGCACTTGTTGTTATAGGGATAGGAGGCTCGTATCTTGGAGCTAAGGCAGCAATAGACATGCTTTCTCATACCTTTCACAATATAATGCCAAAGTCAAAGAGAAAAGCACCAGAGATTTATTTTGTGGGAAACAACATTAGTTCAACATACATAGCGGATTTACTGGAAGTGCTTGAGGGAAAGGAAATATCCGTAAATGTTATATCAAAGTCAGGTACTACCACTGAGCCTGCTATTGCGTTCAGAATATTTAAGGAGTATCTCGAAAACAAGTATGGAAGAGAAGGGGCAAGAAAGAGAATATATGCTACCACAGACAAGGAGAAGGGAGCATTGAAGGAACTGGCCTCTGAGGAAGGCTATGAGACTTTCGTAGTTCCTGATGATGTGGGTGGAAGGTATTCGGTTTTGACAGCAGTAGGTCTTCTTCCAATAGCTGCATCAGGTGCAGATATTGACAGTATGATGAAAGGTGCTACTGATGCCCATGGAATTTATAGCAATGCAAATTTGGCAGAAAATGACTGTTACAAGTATGCTGCCGTAAGGAATGCGTTATACAGAAAAAATAAGACAATTGAAATTATGGTTAACTATGAGCCGTCACTTCACTTTTTCACTGAGTGGTGGAAACAGCTTTACGGCGAAAGTGAAGGAAAAGATCAAAAAGGTATTTTTCCTGCTGGAGTTGATTTTACAACAGACCTTCACTCAATGGGTCAATATGTGCAGGATGGTTTGAGGAATATATTCGAAACAGTGGTCAAGGTTGAAAAACCAAGAAAGAATATTCTGATTAAGGAAGATAAGGATAATCTTGACGGACTTAATTTTGTTGCTGGCAAGGACATAGATTATGTTAATAAGAAGGCATTGGACGGAACTATGCTTGCTCACAACGATGGTGGAGTTCCAAACCTCCTTATAACAATACCTCAGCTTAATGAATACTATTTCGGGAGCATGGTTTATTTCTTTGAAAAGGCTTGCGGCATAAGTGGTTATCTTCTAGGTGTAAATCCGTTTGATCAGCCCGGTGTTGAGGCATACAAAAAGAATATGTTTGCATTATTGGGTAAACCGGGATATGAAGAACAGAGAAAGAAACTTGAAGAACGTATATAATGGGTTTTTGAAAGTAAAGAAGATCAAAAGAAACAAACCGGAGAGGCATTTTAACTGCTGATCCGGTTTTTATTAGGACCATTTTTGGAAGGAAATCCGGTAAAAGGCTTAGGGACTCGATGATCTGAAGCTTTTTGTTTATTCTTTTAATGTCTTCTTTGAAATAAGAAACTATGTATTGAGGTTTTATTAAGGAAAATATATAATTGCAATTTCAGGAGGGGATAGGAATCTTAGTGGAAATAATACGTTTCCAAGTCCTCTGTTAATATAGAGAATAGTGTTGTTCACCTTGTGTAAGCCTTTTATTATGCCCATTTTACATAACTTATCATTTCGCAGAAGTTTAAACTCAAGTTTGAAAGGCATCCAGATCTGACCGCCGTGGAAATGACCACACAGTAAATAATCTACTTTGCCATAAGGTATCTCAAATACAATATCGGGATTGTGTGATATTGCTATATTTGCTACAGCATCCATGTCCAATGAATCAAGCACTTTCATAGTATCAGAACGTACTGACCTTATGTCTTCAAGACCAATAATGTTATATTTCTTTTGGTTTTTAAAGAAGGAGGCTGATTTGTTATGGAGTACTTTAATTCCTTTACTCTCAAGTATATCTGCAAATTCCTGAAGTCTTGTTTTATTGCGTCTGAAAGCCTTATATTCATGATTGCCGAAACACATGAACATTTCATAACTTCCTTTTATGCCTTCTAGAAATTTAAGAAACTTTTCCTCGTCTTTCGGGGCTTCGATATAATCACCTGTTAGCACCACAATATCAGGGTTTTCAGAGGTCAGAACTTTTTTAATTTTTTCTGTCTTAACAAACATTTTGCTAATATGTATATCCGATAAGTGTACTACCTTAAGATGCTTTTTGCTTTTTGTAAAACGAACCCTACTCACCTTAAGCAAGGTTGTTTCAAATCTCATATAGATTAAGGCAGCTACTGAGACTATCCAAAAGATATAAAAGGAAACATATAAAAAAGTCATTGGAACTCCCCTAATAAAATACGTAATACAGCTTTTGGTAATATTAAGCCTATCTATTAATATAACAGTAACCATGCATATATTCAATCCTTTATGTTTGAAATTTTACTGAATTGTAATATAATACTTATAAGACAATACTAAAAAAATGAGTATGGAGAACATATTTTATATGGATAACAATCGTGATAAATGTGAAGAATTAAAATTTGATAATGAAAAGATTAAGTGTTTGAAAGAGGCTATGATAGGGGAATCTGAATCAATAATGCTTTCCGATGTATTTAAAGCTCTAGGTGACCCTACAAGAATAAGAATGATTTACATACTTTCCAGAATGGAAATGTGTGTATGTGATATTGCCGAAACGCTTGGAATGACACAATCTGCTATTTCGCACCAGTTGCGACTTCTAAGGAATTTAAAGCTTGTAAAGTTTAGAAAAGAGGGCAAGTCTGTAATTTACTCCCTTGATGATGAGCATATTCTGAACTTGTTTAATCAGGGAATGGAACATATAAGACATGAATGACCTTGTAATATACAGTATTATTTTATAGGGCAGTGTTTTTGGAAACATTATCTTGTGGATTTTCTTTTCGCCCCGGTTATATAATTAAATGGGGGTGTCTATTATGTTTTTCAATACAAATAATGATTATGATTTATTGCCTAGAACTTATTCCATAAAGGGCTATCGAAGAAGAGAGTCATTCCTTGCAAAAAGAATATTCAAGTACACTATTTATTTGAGCATACTGCTTTTTATAGCAGTAGTGGTGATTGTGTTTTTTATCAAATAAAGATGTTATATTATTGTAGATGAGAACTTTCAGAAATTAAGCCGTACAGCAAAATTAATGGAAAATGAAATTGCGTAATTTTTCAGTGAAAATTTTAACAAAGTAAAAATCATAGTAATAATTATTTAAGTTTCCCCAAAATTAAAAACAAAAGGCTGAGGGATCTTTGAGCTTAAAGGCTTTGAAAATATCAAGTTGCTGTGATGGAGGTGTCTTTTCCAGGAATGATCGGACAAATTCCTTGTTAGGAAAGGCAGGTAAAGATATAGGGATGAAAGCTATTTTGCAATCT
>CAYPCH010000028.1:0-33786 GCA_964409165.1 uncultured Oscillospiraceae bacterium
ATGGCTAAATTTACATTAAAAAAAACCTTGACAAAAGTTGAAATAGCTTATATAATTACTTTTGCGAATTGTTTATGCGGGTTTAACTCAGCGGTAGAGTGTCACCTTGCCAAGGTGAAAGTCGCGAGTTCAAATCTCGTAACCCGCTCCATAAAAGTGGGATGAGCCAAAGTAGGGTTGTCCCACATTGATTTGCGGGTGTAGTTCAATGGTAGAACATCAGCCTTCCAAGCTGATTGTGAGGGTTCGATTCCCTTCACCCGCTCCATGAAAAAGAGTCATGCATTTGGTTGCATGGCTTTTTTTGCAGAACAGATTTTGCATGGCGAAATCTGCCCTATACTTTTATTAGGGTCATTTCCTGAAAGGAAATCCGGCAAAAAACTTTGGGACTCGATGTCCCTAAGTTTTTTATTCAATAACAATAAAATGTGATAGCAGTTGTTTATACATATAGGAAAATAGGAAATAGACATTGTTGTTCTATTTATACCATGAGGTTTATTTTTCAAGATATTTGTTATATAATATTGTAAAATCAATGATTTTTATTAACTTTGTTGCAATACGATATTCCGTTTTAACAGATTGGGAATGGTGAAAATATAGATTCCGCTACTATTTTAGCTTAACGCTTATTTTGAAGCAAAATAGCTACTTGGAAAGAGTGGGAACAAATATTTGTATCCCTTAACAAAATGTAGAATTTAAACAAATCATATTGCGGTATGGAGGGGATAGATATGTTTTCAGTTACTTTAAGAGAACTGATGGATGAATTCCAGCTTGAACAGATAACTGATTGTAAAAGACTTGAAGATGTCTTGGTGACATCTTCTGACATAAACAGACCTGGGTTGCAACTGGTAGGTTACTTGCAACACTTCGGGACTGACCGAATACAGATTGTGGGGAAGGTGGAAACAACTTATCTTTCAGGTCTTTTGCCTGAGGAGAGGTATTCCCGTCTTGATGAATTCTTTAAATGCGGATTTCCTTGTATGGTTGTGGCAAGAGGGTTGGAGGTATTCCCCGAAATGATTGATGTAGCACACAAATATGATATACCGATTTTAAGGACATATGATATAACATCAAGGTTTCTTAGTAGTCTTATCAGCTACCTGAATGTTCAGTTGGCACCGAGGATAACGCAACATGGTGTTTTTATAGAGGTTTACGGTGAAGGTATACTGATTCTTGGGGAAAGTGGTGTAGGTAAAAGCGAAACTGCTCTTGAGCTTGTTAAAAGAGGACACCGACTTGTGGCAGACGATGTGGTTGAAATAAGGAAAGTATCGGATAAAACCCTTGTAGGAACTGCACCGGATATAATAAGGCACTTTATCGAAATTAGAGGAATAGGAATACTTGATGTAAAGAACCTGTATGGTGTAGGTTCGGTTAAAGTTACGGAGAACATAAATCTCGTCATACAACTTGAGTTTTGGGATGAAAAGAAAAATTACGACAGGCTTGGATTGGTTGATGAATATACAGATATACTGGGTATAAATGTACCATGTCTTGCTATACCTGTAAGACCGGGAAGAAATTTGGCAATAATAGCTGAAGTAGCTGCAATGAACAACAGGCAGAAAAAGATGGGTTACAATGCAGCCAGAGTTTTAAATGAGAGAGTCTTGGGTGAAATAAACAAGGCGTCATCACATGATTAGACGGAGGGATATAATTGAAAATTGCAGTAGATTCACATACGCATACAATTTCTAGCGGGCATGCATATTCGACAGTTCAGGAGATGGCAAAGGAAGCTTTCAATAACGGAATTGAAATGTTTGTGATAACCGATCATGGACCGGCTATGTTGGGAGCACCGACTTTATACCATTTTGGCAATCTTTGTGTAATACCTGATACTCTTTATGGAGTGAGAATTATGAAGGGTGTTGAGGCAAATATCATTGACTATTCGGGAAGTCTGGATATGCCGGATAGATATTTAAAAAGACTGGATTTTGTTATTGCCAGTTTTCATGAGATTTGTATAGAACCTTCAAGTGTGGAGGAACATACAAATGCATTAATAAATGTTTTAAAGAATCCCTATGTGGATGCTGTTGCACATCCGGGAAATCCACAATTTGATGTGGATATAGAAAAAGTAGTACGTGCTGCTAAAGTATATGGAAAATTTATAGAGATTAATAATCATTCATTTGTTGTCAGACAAGGAAGCGAAATAAACTGTAAAAAGTTTGCATTGGAATGTAAACGAACTGGAGCTAAAATAGTATGTGGAAGTGATGCACATATAAGTTTTGATGTCGGAAAATTTGAAAGGGTGTATGAGCTTCTTGAAGAGGTTTGTATGCCGGAGGAACTTGTCATGAATACTTCAGTCGAAGGATTTAATGAGTATATAGCAAATAGAGTAAGATGATCTCAGATTTTATCCGGAAAGAATAGTATAAAGCCGAAGTAAATATAATGTATGGAAGTTTTTAGTTAAAAAAGCAAAAGGAGCTGTGACTATTGGAAAAGAAACTATTTCTGGATATGTTAGGAAATATTGCTGCGAAGCAAAATATTATGACTGATGAACCTATGAAAAAGCATACATCGTTTAAAATTGGAGGACCTGCTGATATACTGGTAACTCCGTCTTCAATCAATGAGTTGAGTGGGGTTCTGAAATTATGTAATAAAGAAAATATACCTGTATTTGTTATGGGAAATGGGACAAATCTCTTAGTTGCCGATAAAGGAATAAGAGGAATAGTTGTCAAACTACATGATAATATTAATAAATATGCTGTATACGGAGATTCAATAGAGGCTTATGGTGGTATACTCATGTCGAGTTTATCCAACATTGCTTTTGAAAACACTCTTAGCGGTCTTGAATTTGCTTCAGGAATACCGGGTACCCTTGGTGGCGCTGTTGCTATGAATGCAGGTGCGTATGGAGGAGAAATGAAGGATGTTGTTATTGAGACCGAATTTCTGGACAGAACCGGGGAATTAAGGGTTATACGAGAAAAGGAGCATGAGTTCGGCTACAGAACAAGTTTTATTCAAAAACAGTCGGGAATAGTGGTAAAATCTCATCTTAAGCTTAAGAAAGGAAACAAGGCAGATATCCGAGATTTAATGAATGACCTGACCAAAAGACGGCAGCATAAACAACCCCTTGAAATGCCTAGTGCAGGCAGCGTTTTTAAAAGACCTGAAGGGTATTTTGCAGGTAAGCTTATAGAGGATTGTGGACTTAGAGGTTACAGAATAGGCGGAGCTCAGGTGTCAACCAAGCATTGTGGTTTTATAGTGAATACAGGTGATGCGGTATCAAGCGATGTTATAAGATTGATAAAATACATTCAGGATACCGTAAAATTAAAGTTTGGAGTAGAGCTTCAGACAGAAATAAGGTTTGTTGGCGAAGAATAGTTAGTGGGAGGTACAAATGAGGTTTGTTATAATAACAGGCGTTTCGGGCGCAGGAAAGAGTTTGGTTGTAAAATACTTGGAGGATCTGGGCTTTTTTTGTGTGGACAATTTACCGCCGATTCTTATACGAAAGTTTGCAGAAATATGTCTTCAGAGCAGAGGTAAGATTGATAAAATTGCTTTGGTCATTGATATAAGGGGAGGAGAACTTTTTAACGATTTGTTTCCTGAGCTCAATTCGCTAAAGGAAGCAGGAATTCCGTACGAAATTCTGTTTTTGGAAGCTTCAGATAAAGTTCTTGTTAAAAGGTATAAGGAGAGTCGGCGTGTACATCCTCTGGCGCCGGAGGGAAGATTGATTCTGGGAATAAAACAGGAACGGGAAATATTAAAGGAACTGAAGAAAAATGCAACCCATGTCATAGATACGTCAAATCTTACACCAAGGCAGTTTAAAGAAGAGATTTCGGGAATATTTATTGAAGGTAAAAAGTTTGAAGGCTTGATAATCAATATTATTTCCTTTGGCTTTAAATATGGTGTTCCTATTGACTGTGATCTGGTTTTTGATGTGAGATTTATTCCCAATCCGTTTTATATTGATAGGATGAAAAAACAGACAGGAAAGAATGAAGCGGTAAGAGATTATGTTTTAAGCTTCTGGGAAACCAAGGAGTTTATAAAAAAGCTTAATGACATGCTTGAATTTCTAATTCCGAATTACATTAAGGAGGGAAAGACTCAACTTGTAATCGGAATAGGATGTACAGGTGGTAGGCACAGATCTGTTGCAATATCTGAAGAACTATTTGCATATCTCTTGAAAAAGGAACACAGGGTTGTTATTGAGCACAGGGACATAGAAAAAGATGGCAGGGGTGCAAAAAATGAAAGCAGTTAACTGGACAGGTCAGCTGTACAACAGGATTAGATGGCATATTATGAATCTGGCAGGTATAATATTAATCTGTGCAGGTATAATGACGATATTAAATTACAGAAGCTTGGTGTTTATCATTACAGCTTGTACTGCTATAATAATAGGATGTATTTTTATTTGTATTTCTGTGCAATTTATATCTATAGATATGTTTTGTGATCTTGTGGGAAATAGTTCAGTGAACTTTAACGGGAAAGTAAAAAACGGGAAAATGTTAAAAGAAAAGAAATTGTTAGTCAAAGGACCTAAAATAGTTGCAATAGGCGGAGGAACAGGGCTTTCGACCATGCTGAGGGGTCTTAAAGCATACACTTCCAATTTAACGGCTATTGTAACGGTAGCAGATGATGGAGGCGGATCAGGAGTATTAAGGCAGGATCTGGGTATTCTTCCGCCGGGTGATATAAGGAACTGTATTATGGCGTTAGCTGATACTGAACCTATTATGGAAAGGCTTCTCCAATACAGGTTTAAAGAAGGTATGCTTACAGGTCAAAGCTTTGGAAATTTATTTCTTGCTGCAATGGATGGTATTTCATCAAGCTTTGAGGAAGCTGTTAGAAGGATGAGTGACGTATTGGCAGTTACAGGAAGGGTGCTTCCGGTAACGCTTCAGGATATAAAGCTTCATGCAGAACTGGATGATGGATTTATAATAAGTGGTGAGTCAATGATAGGCAAACACAATGATTTTCATCAAGGAAAAGTAAAAAGGGTTTTTTTAGAGCCTAAGACTATAAAACCGCTTAAGGAAGCAAAGGAAGCGATTATTGATGCCGATATAATTATAATGGGACCAGGAAGCCTTTATACAAGTGTTATCCCCAACCTTTTAGTTGACGGAATATGTGATGCAATAAAAGAGTCAACTGCTGTCAAGGCATATGTATGCAATGTTATGACACAGCCTGGAGAAACAGAAGGGTATACTGTAACAGATCATATCAGGGCTATAGAAAAGCACTCGTTTGGAAGGATAGTGGATTGCTGTATAGTGAACAATGAATGCATACCTGACGAACTGATGAGAAAGTATATGGAGGATGGTGCTTCCGCTGTTCAAATTGATTATGAGGAACTAAAAAATATGAATATAGAGATTATTGAAGGAAATTTTGTATCAGTAAACAATAATTATATTAGGCACAATACAAATAAACTTGCTCAAACAATAGTTGATGTGATGTTCAAGTCTGAAATTGAGAAAAATAAGAAGAACGTTATAAGTTCTTTTTATATAAAAGACAGGATAAAAAGAATGGTTGGATGAGTATTGAAGAAATGTTAGTATGAAGATTTCTAAAAGCTAAAATTACAGTCAATTCTATAGGAGGTTAATGCCATGAAATTTGGAAAATCCAATTGGAGAACTTATGAGCAGGGAATACAGAAAGAGTGGCTGTTAACAAATGGAATAGGGGGATTTGCTTCGACAACAGTAATAGGTTCAAACACAAGAAGATATCATGGACTATTGGTAGCGTCTTTGAAACCGCCAGTAAATCGTCATCTTATACTGTCTAAGATAGATGAGAGTATTACTGTTGACGATGAATTGTTCAATTTATTTTCCTATGAGGTTTCAGGTTTTGCAATGAAAGGTTATCATCATCTTGAAAGATTTGAACTAGACCCTATTCCTAAGTATATCTATAGAGTCAGAGACATATATGTTGAAAAAAAGATATGCATGGTTTACGGAGAAAATACTGTTGCTGTTGTTTACAGGATAATAAACGGGACATCAAAGGCAGTATTACGGCTTACACCGCTTGTGAATTTTAGAGATTACCATTATAATTCCAGCAGGGAGCATATGAGTTTTAGAAAAGAATTTAAAGATAATCTTATGTCCGTAAGACCATCTTATTATGACATTGATATAAATATATACTGTAGTGACGGTAAGGCAAAATCCCTTGATGACGGTTGGTTTTATAATATGGAATATGCCATGGAAAGAGAAAGAGGTCTTGCTTCGACTGAGGATCATTACATTCCCGGTTATTATGATATAGAGATAAAGCCATCGGAGGAAAGGGTAATTACAGTTATTGCATCTGTTGAAAAGAATGCTATATTGAAAGACGGAATTGAACTGGTAAATAAAGAAGAAAACAGACTAAAAAAATTAGTAAGCAAAGCAGGATACAAGGATGAACTGGCAAAAAGGCTTGTTTTGGCAGCCGATAACTTTATTGTTTACAGGCAATCAACCGATGCAAAAACTATTATTGCCGGATATCCGTGGTTTACCGACTGGGGAAGGGATACAATGATAGCGCTTCCCGGACTTACTCTGGCAACTGGACGCTTTGAAGATGCAAAAGACATTCTGTATACATTTTCTAAGTATGTTAAGGAAGGTCTTTTGCCCAATATGTTCCCGGATGCAGGCAACGAACCTCCTTATAACAGTGTTGATGCACCACTCTGGTATTTTGAAGCTGTAAACAAGTATATAGCATATACTGGGGATTACGAATTTATAAGGGAGAAACTTTTTGAAGGCTTAACTCAGATAATAAGAGCCTACACTAATGGTACAAGGTATAACATTGGAATGGACAAGGATTATCTGATTTCTGCAGGGGATGAGCATACGCAGCTTACGTGGATGGATGCAAAGGTTGGGGACTGGGTTTTTACTCCAAGACATGGAAAGGCTGTAGAAATAAATGCATTATGGTACAATGCCTTAAGGGTAATGCTTATGCTGTCAAAGCATTTTAAAGAGGATGAAAAACCTTATGAGGAACTTTCGGAGAAAGTGAAAAAGTCATTTGCAGAAGCCTTTTGGAATGAAGATGAGCAATGCCTTTTCGACTGTATAACCAAAGACTATAAAGACAGCAAAATAAGACCAAACCAGATAATGGCGGCAAGTCTTTCCTATCCTGTTATTGAAGGAAGTATGGCTAGAAAGATGGTAAATACAGTATTTAAAGAACTGTACACTGCTTATGGGTTAAGAAGTTTGTCAGAGAAATCAGAAGAGTATGTTGGAATATATATAGGAAACCAGTTTAAAAGAGATGGAGCCTATCACCAGGGGACAGTATGGGCTTGGCCGCTGGGGCATTTTATTACTGCTTATCTGAGGGTAAATAATTACTCGGATGAAGCAAAGAATGAGGCTATGAGGTTTGTGCAGCCGATAAATGATCATCTGAGGGATGCGTGTGTAGGGAATATATCCGAAATCTTTGACGGGAATGAGCCGTTAATACCGAGAGGTTGTTTTGCACAAGCTTGGAGTGTTGCTGAGATACTAAGAGCATATACCGAAGATATACTTGGCGCAAATTACTCAAAGAAGTAAACGTACCTTGGTATTTAACTTGCCCAATAAAAAAGTACTGGTAATTTTATATAAAATAAGTTATAATTTCTTTACTGTTTTATAAATATTTTTCTTTAGACGAGGTGTGTGAGGTGTCATTTTCGTCCATCGTAAAAGATGAATTGTGCAGAATTGATAACAGTGAAAAATGCTGTCTTTTGCATGAGCTTGCTGCGGTAATAAGAGTAAGTGGAATGATCAAGGTTATTAATGTAAATGAAGTCAATCTGCGTATAACAACTGAAAATGCAGCGTTTGCGCGGAGGATTTTTTCCCTTATAAAGGAGCTTTATGGTATAAATGCGGAAATGAGTATAAGAAGGAGCAGGAAGCTGAAAAAGCACGTTGTATATTTAATTGTACTGACGTTATCAAAGGGATTAAAGAACATACTTGACGATATAAATATCACATATACCACATATAACAAATCGGATAAAACTGCGGATTATCTGCCTTATACCGGTAAGCTTGAAAAGTGGTGTTGTAAAAAGTCCTATTTGAGAGGGGCTTTTTTGGCCGCTGGTTCAATGAGTGATCCCGAAAAAACATATCACCTTGAGATAATATGTCATAATGATATTTTGGCAAATGAATTAAATGAGCTGTCGAAGTTCTTTAATTTAAATATTAAGGATATTAAACGAAAAGGAAATTTAGTTGTTTACCTTAAAGAAGGAGAGAATATTGTAGACTTTTTAAACATCATAGGCGCACATAAAGCGTTGCTGGAGCTTGAAAATGTACGGATTTTAAAGGAAATGCGAAATAATGTAAATAGGATTGTGAACTGTGAGACTGCAAATTTGCAGAAGACGGTTAATGCTTCAGTAAGACAGGTGGAAAACATAAAATACATAAGGGATAATCTGGGATTCGGTAAACTACCCGAGAGTCTTAGGGATATTGCGGAACTTAGGCTGGAATTCAGTGATGCAAGTCTTAAAGAACTGGGTGAGATGTTGGATACTCCGTTGGGAAAGTCAGGTGTTAATCACAGACTTAGAAAACTGGACAACATAGCCGATAAAACCAGAAAAGCGAAAGGAGAGTTATAAACATGGTTGAAAGAGCTATTGAGATAACGAATCCAACAGGTCTGCATGCAAGACCTGCTGCTTTATTTGTTCAGACTGCCGGTAAATTTACTTCACAAATATGGATAAAAAGCGGTCAAAAAAAAGTAAATGCAAAAAGCATAATGGGACTTATGTCTCTTGCAGTTTCAAGTGGGACACAAATTGTTATTGGTGCAGAAGGTGAGGATGAAGAAATAGCTGTTGATGAATTGATAGACCTGATAACTTCAGGTTTTGTAGAATAAATAAACGCTCTTAAGTATTACTATATTTAACCAAATCGATGATACATGATATGTCAATATTTGTTTAAGGTTGTCATGTTTTGTCGATATTTTTTTGCCAATAATACAAAACCTTACATTATTTTATGAAGGAGAAAATATTTATACGAAGAATACCCATTAAGAACAGATATAGAATCATTTTCACGATTAATATAGGGTTAAAGGAGGGTAATCTTTGAAATTAAAATTTTCATATAAGGGAACTACCTTGATTGCTTCTATAATAGGTGAATTGGATCATCATTCTGCTGAGCATATAAGGCAGAAGATGGATTCAGAAATGATAAAATCAACTACAAAGAACATTGTTATTGATTTTTCAAAAGTAACCTTTATGGATAGTTCAGGTATAGGCATTGTTATGGGAAGATACAAAAATATAAGGAATTTAAACGGCAAGCTGGTATTGGTCAATGTCAGCGACCAAGTAAAGCGTATTTTTGATATGTCAGGGTTACAGAAAATAATACCCGTTTATGACAGTATAGAAAATGCGGTTAATAATATGTAAAGGGGAATAGAAATGCAACCTATTAATGAAATGACACTGGAATTTTCTTCGAAGTCAAACAATGAGTCTTTTGCAAGGGTTGTTGCTGCAGCTTTTGCATCTCAAATAGACCCAACATTGGAAGAGTTGGCAGATGTTAAGACAGCTGTTTCAGAAGCTGTTACTAATGCTATTATACATGGTTATGAGAACACAAATGGTTTTGTAAAAATGCAATGCAGGTTATATACAAACGCTATAGAAATACTGGTTGAAGATGAGGGAAATGGAATTGAAGATATAGATGCGGCAAGACAGCCGTTATATACGTCTAAGCCTGATTTGGAAAGGTCAGGTATGGGATTTACCGTTATGGAAAGTTTTATGGACAGGGTGGAGGTTATCTCTGAGTTAGGAAAAGGTACAAAAGTGAACATGTATAAAGTTTTTAAATCTGTATAAGGTTAGAAAGTTGCCTTTCACAATAATATAATATTAACCGGGAGTAAATATGAATGGAATATATGAAAGTGAAAATCTGGAGTTAATAGAAAAAGCTAAATCTGGTGATAGAGATGCTCAGTCTTTGTTGGTTGAAAGGAATGTAGGTCTTGTATGGAGTATTGTTAAAAGATTTCAGAATAGAGGTTACGAGACCGAGGACTTATTTCAAATAGGCAGTATAGGGCTTATTAAAGCTATCAAAAAGTTTGATGACTCATTTGAAGTGAAATTCTCTACATATGCTGTACCTATGATAATTGGGGAAATAAAAAGATTTATAAGAGATGATGGAATTATAAAGGTCAGTCGTTCGCTAAAAGAATTATCCAACAAAGCTAGGATTACCAAGGAAATTATGGCCAAGGAATTAGGCAGGGAGCCGTCTGTCGGAGAAATTTCATTGCGTCTCAATATACCTTCTGAAGAGATTGTAATGGCTATGGAAGCCAATTATACACCTGAGTCGCTGTATAACACCGTTGGAGAGACTGATACTTCATCAGTGCAGTTGATTGATAGGATTAATAATGAAAGCAATGATAACGAAGTAGACCTTGTGGACAAAATAGATTTGAGACAGGTACTAAAAACTTTGAAACCTAGGGAGAGGCAAATTATAATATTAAGATACTTTAAAGAGAAAACCCAGGTTCAAATTGCAAAAATGCTTGGCATATCTCAGGTTCAAGTGTCCAGAATTGAAAAAAAGATACTTGAAGATATACGAAAGAAGATAAAATACATTTAATTTGTGCTTGAGAATGATTTAAAAGTATATTTACAGAAAAAAACAATATGTTTTTGCATATTGTTTTTTGTTTTTCTAATACTATATTATATTAATCACAAATTATTTAAGGAGTTGAATAATAAAAATGGCGGAATCGTTAAAAAAGTACAAGCTAATTATAATTGTTTTGGGTTTTATTGCACTTGCTGCCTTTATAACATTTACGATGCTGTCTAAGAAGAATGACAAGATTCCGTCAAAAGGAGTTTTTGTAATGGATATGCAAGATTACTATAATATTTGATTTACTGTGGAGGTAATAATGCACAAAACATTAACAAAAGAAGAATACCAGAAGTATGTTGACAGAAAGTCACCTAATTCCAATGTTTTAAGGAATGTTATCAGGGCTTTCATTGTGGGAGGTTCCATCTGTTTGGTAGGTCAGTTTGTCACAAACTTATTCCGTTTAAAAGGATATGGTCAGGATGAAATTGCAAACCTTACAACCCTTGTAATGATTTTTTTGGGAGCGTTGTTTACTGGGTTGAATGTCTATGATGAGCTTGGACGGTATGCAGGAGCAGGTTCAATAGTTCCCATTACGGGGTTTGCAAATTCTATTGTATCTCCGGCAATGGAATTTAAGAGCGAGGGCTATGTAATGGGTGTAGGTGCAAGAATGTTTGTTATTGCAGGGCCTGTTCTTGTTTATGGAATATCGACATCAATTGTTATGGGAATACTACATTATCTTCTTAAATAAAAAATATTTACATTTAATTATCTTATTCAAGGAGTGCTTTATGACTTTAAAAAGACTAGGAAAGCAAACGGTAAAGCTACAAAATCCCCCAAGCATTGTTTCAGCGGCATGTATAACTGGACCTAAAGAGGGCAAGGGCCCGTTGAGATTATATTTTGATGAAATTATTGATGATGAGCTTTGGGGAGAGAAGACTTGGGAAAAAGCTGAGAGTAAGCTTTTAAGAGAAACATACGCAAAAGTAATAAAAAAAGCTGGAAAGTCGCCGACTGATATTAATTATATAATTTCGGGAGATTTATTAAACCAGTGCATTGCTGCCAGTTTTGGTTTAAGAGAGTCGGGAATTCCGTTTTTGGGCATATATGGTGCCTGTTCAACAATGGCGGAGTCAATGAGCATAGGTTCTATGTTGGTTGATGGAGGTTTTGCAGACAATGTTGTGTGCATTACCTCAAGTCACTTCTGTTCTGCCGAAAAGCAGTTCAGGTATCCGTTAGAGCTTGGAAGCCAAAGACCGCCAACATCCCAATGGACTGTCACAGGATCTGGAGGTGTTGTTCTTTCGGCTGATGGTACCGGACCTTTTATAACACATGTCACAACAGGCAAAATTGTGGATATGGGAATCAAGGATTCCAATAACATGGGAGCTGCCATGGCACCTGCTGCTATGGATACCATTGTTACTCATTTTACGGACACGGGCTTTACACCAGAGAGTTACGACTTGATTTTGACAGGAGACTTAGGAGCGGTTGGCAAGGAGATATGCAATGAACTTATAAGAGAACAAGGATACAATATAAGTGATATATATAATGACTGCGGTGTGATGGTATATGATCGTGAAAGACAGGATGCACATGCTGGAGGTAGCGGATGTGGGTGTGCTGCTGTAGTTCTAACAGGTTTTTTATATAAAAAAATGATGGAAAAAAGCCTGAATAACATTTTGTTTGTTGCAACCGGAGCTTTGCTTAGCCCTGTGAGTGTTCAGCAGGGTGAGTCTATTCCCGGTATTGCTCATGCGGTTAGTATTTCAAACAAGCTTTAAATAAGCATTTAATAAGAGTTTGGTAAACATTTAAAGTATTCAAAGGATAGGTGGTTTAATGAATAGTGTTTTATTGACATATGCAAGTGCTTTTATAGTTGGCGGGTTTATATGTGTGATAGCTCAGATACTTATTGACAAAACAAAACTAACATCGGCAAAAATTCTTGTTATATTTGTTACATCTGGTGTGATACTTACAGCGCTTGGTTTATATCAGAAGATTGTTGATATAGGCGGAGCAGGCGCAACTGTGCCGCTTACAGGCTTCGGATACAGCCTTGCTAAAGGTGTGTTTAAGGATGTAGACCAGTTTGGGTTGCTTGGAGCCTTTACAGGCGGAATCAAAGCAACTGCTGCTGGTATAGCAGCTGCAATGTTTTTTGGTTATATAATGTCTGTTGCTTTTACCCCTAAAGCTAAAAGATAGCGATAATAAAGGAGCTGGTAAAGTGGATAAAAGAAAAGTTATTCTTGTAACAGATGGTGATATGGTAGCAAAAAAAGCAGTAGAAATTGCAGCAAAAAACATCGGTGGAAGGTGTATATCAGCCTCTGCCGGGAATCCGACATTTTTAACCGGGAATGAGATTGTGGGAATGATAAAGCAAGCCGAGCACGACCCGGTAGTAGTAATGGTGGACGACAGGGGTTACAAGGGAATGGGAGAAGGCGAGATGGCAATGGAGGCTATTTTGCATGATAACAGTATTGATGTTCTGGGGGTTGTCGCAGTATCTTCAAATGGCAAGGATTGCAATGGACTTAAGGTGTCGTGCTCAATAACAAAAGAAGGAAAGACAATTGAAGGTGCTGTAGATAAATACGGAAATAATATTCAAGACAAGAAGATTTGCGGTGATACGCTTAGTATTTTAAGAAACTATAACGACATGGTAATTGTGGGAATTGGTGATCCGGGTAAAATGGACTACAATGATGAGGTATCAAAAGGTGCACCAATAACAACAATGGCATTGGATGAAGTTTTGAAAAGAAGTGGTGTGAAGAATTGATAATTAAGTGTTTTATGTAAAGCAATAAATAGAAGGACAGGGGAAACACCTTTTTATATGTCTGTTTTTTTCTTGAAGTGAAATTTTATTAACTAAAAAAAGAAGGATTTTATTGATTTCTTATAGAATATAATTATAGAGTATAAAAAAGAGTATAACGTATTTGTTGTATATTATCGCCTCTGCTTTAATTATACAGAAGTGTTTTGTAGAGCCTGAAAATTCGTTTTTTAGCTTAAAGGGAGCAATTCTTATAATAATAATTAATGCATAAAGTATATAAAAAAAGGTGGTATAGGTTTATGAATGTGGAATACATAAATCCATTCATAGAAGCAAGTCAGACGGTACTAAAACAGATTGCAGGCATTGAAGCGTCTTTGGGTTCCATATTCATAAAGGATTCTCCATATATTAGTGACAATGTAATTATTATTGTAGGTCTGACCGGCAAGCTCAGAGGACAGGCATTGTTTTCGATGAGTAAGCCGGTTGCATTAAGAATTGCATCTTGTATGATGGGCGGGATGGCTGTTACAGAGCTTGATGAAATTTCCAAGAGTGCTATATCCGAGCTTACAAACATGATTCTTGGAAATACTGCGACAATTCTTTATAATAAAGGTATAGGAATAGAAATTACACCACCTTCGTTTTTAATGGGCGAAAATATGCAGGTTTCGCCTACAAAAATGAAAACAATTTGTATACCACTTTTATTTGATGATAATGGTCAATTGGATATAGATATATCAGTAATTGAATAAATCTTGGGCGTTTTGGCTCTATCGTTTTAGTTGCTATTCGAACATGAAACCGAAAGTATAAATAAGTAATAAACAAGTTATAAATAATTAAAAGGGCAGTTGTTGTGGTCGAGTATTAAATTTTATGACAACAACGGTCCTTTTTTGATATTTATAAATAAAAACCCTCGAAAAGATAATAAATATATGGTAAAATAATTTTAGGAATAATCTTAGGAGGAATATTTTTGGCCATAAATATCGTACTGGTTGAACCTCAAATACCTCAAAATACTGGTAACATAGTTAGGACATGTGCTGCTACAGGTGCTGATTTACATATGGTAAGGCCTTTGGGCTTCTCAGTTGAAGATAAATATTTAAAACGTGCCGGTCTGGATTATTGGAATGAAGTAAATATAAAATATTATGACAGCTTTGAAGAGCTATGGGTAAAATACAAAAATAACTCTTTTTTTTATGCGACTACAAAAGCACTAAAAACATATGCCCACGTTAAATATGAAAACAACTGTTTTATAGTATTCGGAAAGGAGACAGAGGGACTTTCGGAAGAACTGCTTTTTCAAAACAGGGAACAGTGCATAAGGATACCTATGAAGAACAGTATAAGGTCTCTTAATCTTTCAAATTCTGTTGCTGTAATAATTTATGAGGCATTGAGACAAAATAGTTTTGTTGATTTAGAGCCCGAAGGCAAATTGGTACGATTTAATTGGGAGACATAGAAAAAGTTACATATTATATTGAAACGCGATAAAGATTTTACATCGTGCTTAAATTTTTTTAATACAATATTAATAATATCACGAAAATCAAATTTTTCAATTTAGAATTTTTTTTGTGATTTATATGGAAGTTTGAGGTAAAATTAATGATTAATAGAGAACGAATGATAAATGAATTTATGGAATTGGTGAAGATTGACAGCCTGACCCTTAGAGAAAGGAACATGGCAGATACTTTAAAAGGTAAGCTTGAGAGTATGGGGTTTAGTGTCAAAGAGGACGATACAGGGTCTAAAATTGGAGGGAATGCCGGTAACCTGATTTGCCGGATTGAAGGTAACAAAAAGGTACCACCTGTTTTGTTGATGGCTCACATGGATACTGTTGTGCCTGGAATTGGTAAAAATCCTATTATCAAAGGGAATGTAATCAAGACTGACGGTACTACCATCCTTGGAGGAGATGATGTGGCAGGTATAGAATGTATACTGGAATCTTTAAGGGTTTTAAAGGAGGATGGATTGAGCCACGGAGACATTTATGCAGTTTTTACTGTAGCTGAAGAAGGAGGGCTTCTAGGGGCTAAAAATCTGGATTTGAGCGAAATTGATGCGAAATACTGTTTTGTAATGGATAATGGCGGAAATATAGGTCAAGTAGCTGTAACCGCCCCATCCCAAAATAAGATTGATGTTAAAATCTTAGGAAAAGCGTCACATGCAGGGCTTGAGCCAGAGAAGGGAATCAGCGCAATACAGATTGCAGCTGAAGCTATCATCAATATGAATCTTGGAAGAATTGACTTAGAGACTACTGCAAACATTGGGGTAATTCAGGGAGGACATGCGACGAATATAATATGTGATAGTGTTGAGATAGAAGCTGAGGCAAGGAGTAGAAATGAAGAAAAGCTGGCAAGGCAGACAAGACACATGAAAGAGTGCTTTGAAAAGGCTGCGGCTAAATTCGGAGGGACTGTTTCATTCATCTCGGAAATGCTTTATCCCGCATTTACTGTCAAAGAGGATGACGAAATAGTTTCAGTACTGAAAAAAGCTTCACAAAAGTCTGGTATAGAATTAAGACTTGAAGCTACAGGTGGAGGAAGCGATACTAACATTATAAACGGCAAAGGGATTGTAGCTGTCGATGTAAGTGTCGGAATGGATAAGGTTCACAGCGTTGAGGAACAAATACTGATTGACGATATGGTTAAGGCCGCAGAGTTTCTTACAGCGATCATAACATCTGTTGAAGAATAAACGACAAATAAAAAACACATATAAAAATTAAAACACATATAAAAATTACACAATAAATATATAAATTATTAGCGTTTAAGCGTCAAAACATATGAATTGTAAATAGTGGGGGATTATATGCAAGAATTTAAGGAAATATCAATACACGATAGCGATTTGTTCAAAGGGCATATTGAACAAGATAATTACAAAGCTTCTGAGCTAAGTTTTACCAACTTCTTTATGTGGAGGAATTTTTATAAGTTCAGATACATTGAATATGAAGATATGCTATGTATATTATCAGTGCAAGATGATAAAGACCCATTTGCCTTTATTCCTATTGGAAAACCTGACCGTGAGAAATTCAGAAAAGCTATTCTCTTTATAAAGGATTATTTCGTGGACAAAGGATGGAAACTTGTTTTTAAACGTATTGAGGAAGATAAGGTTTCTTATTTTACCGGATATTCTGATATTGACACTGAGGTGGTTTTTGAGAGAGAAAGCAGTGATTATGTATATTTGGTCGATGATTTAGTAAACTTGAAAGGCAAGAAATTTCACGCAAAGAGAAACCACATTAATAGTTTTATTAATTCATATGAGTATGAATATGTCAACCTTAGCAAGGAATATATAAGTGAATGCGTAAGAATAAATGAAGAGTGGTGTGAAATCAAAGGCTGTGAATCACACATAGGAATGTTTTGTGAAAAGATTGCTAATAATGAAGTGTTAAGCAATTACGAAAAACTAGGACTAAAGGGTGCTCTAATCAAAGTTAATGGCAGATTTGAAAGTTATACTGTTGGGGAAGCACTAAACGAAGATACTGTGGTTATACATATTGAGAAGGCCAATGATAATATTCGAGGGTTGTATCCCCTCATAAATCAGCAGTTTTGTAAACATCAATGGAAAGATTATATGTATATAAACAGGGAACAGGACTTGGGGATTGAAGGGCTAAGAAAAGCCAAAATGTCATATAATCCAGTTATGATGATTAACAAGTATATTGTGTATATCAAGTGAGCATAATAGCACAGGGATAATTATTTTAATGCTGGAAATTAAAGAACATTGTTAAAAAATTAATTATTTTTGGTTTATCTATTGAAAAAGAAAATGAAATAATATAAAATGATTGATGTTGTAAGACAACTAGCATAAGTATCCATTTAAATATAAATTACATAGGAGGCGATTGTAATGGCAGTAAAAGTAGGTATTAATGGTTTTGGACGTATAGGACGTCTTGTTTTCAGAGCTTCGCTCAACAATCCGAATGTTGAGGTTGTGGGTATCAACGATCCCTTTATTGACCTTGATTACATGAAATATATGTTACAGTACGACAGTGTACATGGACAATTCAAAGGTTCAATTTCCGTAGATAACGGAAAACTCGTTGTTAATGGTAAAGCAATAAGCGTTTATGCAAGTATGGATCCGGCTGAAATACCATGGAAACAATGCGGAGCAGATTATGTTGTTGAATCTACAGGTGTGTTTACTACAACAGAAAAGGCTTCAGCTCACATAAAGGGCGGAGCTAAGAAGGTTGTTATAAGTGCTCCTTCTGCAGATGCTCCAATGTTTGTTATGGGTGTAAATAACAGCAAATATACAAAGGATATGACAGTTGTTTCTAATGCATCATGTACTACAAACTGTTTGGCACCTATGGTAAAGGTTATTAATGACAATTTCGGAATTGTAGAAGGACTGATGACTACAGTTCATGCTACAACTGCTACACAGAAAACTGTTGACGGCCCTTCAAAGAAAGACTGGAGAGGCGGACGTGCAGCATCAGGTAACATTATTCCTTCATCCACTGGAGCTGCAAAAGCTGTTGGAAAAGTTATTCCTGAGTTGAATGGCAAGCTTACAGGTATGTCTTTCAGAGTGCCTACACTTGACGTGTCTGTTGTTGACTTAACCTGCCGTCTTGAAAAGTCGGCAACTTATGATGAAATAAAGGCAGCTATGAAAAAAGCATCTGAAAACGAACTTAAAGGCATCTTAGGATATACTGAAGACGATGTTGTTTCATCAGACTTTATAGGTGATGCACGCACATCAATATTTGATGCGAAAGCAGGAATACCATTAAATGGGAATTTTGTTAAACTTGTATCATGGTATGATAACGAGTGGGGATATTCCAACAAGGTTGTTGATTTAATAGATTATATGGCTGGTGTTGATGCAAAATAGTAATTTTTTTAATAAGTTTTTCTAAAGGTCCGGTTGAAAAACCGGACCTTTTATAAATTATTTATTAGGTATTTTTACTTGATTTACTGTAAAAATAGATATATTATACATAATGTATTTGTTTACTTATGTAGCTGAATTTTGCAGAAGACTATTGAAAAGATTAAAAAAAAGATATAAAATTATAACGGTTGAAAATGGAGCGTTTTGGATACGGTATATAATGAACTGTTTTAATATGCTTTAAAGCTTAAATAATCAATATAGGAGTGTGGAATTTATGTCAATTAATAAAAAAACTGTTGAGGATGTAGATGTAAGAGGCAAAAAGGTTATAGTCAGGGTTGATTTTAATGTGCCCTTAGATGAAAACAGGAATATAACCGATGACAAGAGAATTGTAGGAGCTCTGCCTACAATTAAGTATCTTGTTGAAAATGGTGCCAAAACCATTTTGGTCTCACATCTTGGAAGACCAAAGGAGGGTTTTGAAGATAAATTCAGCATGAAGCCCACTGCATTGAGATTAGGGGAGCTTTTAGGCAAGCAGATAATAGTGGCTAAAGATGTTATTGGTGAGGATGCAAAAGCAAAAGCTGCTGCTCTTAAAGACGGTGAAGTATTAATGCTTGAAAACGTAAGATTTCATAAAGAAGAGACAAAAAATGACCCTGCTTTTGCAAAAGAACTGGCAAGCATGGCTGAAGTATATGTAAATGATGCATTTGGAACTGCTCACAGGGCACATGCTTCTACAGCAGGACTTGCAGACTATTTGCCTGCCGTATGTGGTTTCCTGATTCAGAAGGAAATAGAGTTTATGGGTAAAGTGCTTACTAATCCAGAAAGACCTTTTGTTGCCATATTGGGGGGAGCAAAGGTATCCGATAAAATTGCAGTTATTGAAAATCTTATAGACAAGGTTGACAGTCTTATTGTAGGAGGAGGTATGGCTTATACTTTCCTTAAAGCAAAAGGCTATAATATAGGAACTTCGATTTGTGAAGACGATAAGGTAGACCTTGCAAAAAGCCTTATGGAAAAAGCGGCTTCGAAGGGTATAAAACTCTTGCTTCCTGTAGATGATGTTATAAGCAAAGAATTTAAAAATGATACTGAATACAAGGCTGTACCCGCCGGTGAAATACCAGACGGATGGATGGGCATGGATATAGGACCAGAGACAATAAAAGAATATGCAGATGTAATCAAAAATGCCAAAACCATTGTGTGGAATGGACCAATGGGAGTTTTTGAGTTTCCGAATTTTGCAAATGGTACAAAAGAAGTGGCGAAAACTGTTGCTGAGTCCGGAGCTGTTTCAATAATAGGTGGAGGAGATTCTGCGGCCGCAGTTGAGCAACTTGGTTTTGCAGATAAAATAACCCATATATCCACTGGTGGAGGAGCTTCGTTGGAGTACTTGGAAGGCAAGGTGCTTCCGGGGATAGATGTATTAATGAATAAATAAGGGGAGGAAGATGAGAATGAGCAGGAAGATTATTGCAGCTGGAAATTGGAAGATGAATAAAACGGCTTCTGAAGCAGTGGAGTTTGTTGAAGCTTTAAAAGCTAGAGTTGCCGATGCGGATGCAGAGGTTGTTGTTGGAGTGCCTTTTGTATGTATTCCAGGAGTAAAAAAAGCAGCAGAAGGATCAAATATAAAGGTTGCTGCACAAAATATGCACTGGGAGGAAAAAGGGGCATTTACCGGTGAGGTATCGGGATCTATGTTGTCAAGCCTTGGAGTTGATTATGTAATAATAGGACATTCCGAGAGAAGGCAGTACTTTGCAGAAACTGATGAGACTGTTAATAAGAAGGCACATGCAGCTTTCAAGTACGGTTTAAAGCCTATTATTTGTGTAGGAGAGTCCTTGACTCAAAGAGAGCAAGGGATTACTGCGGAGCTTGTAAGGTATCAGGTTAAGATAGCTTTACTTGGGTTATCTGCTACACAGGTTAAAGAAACTGTTATAGCTTATGAGCCTATCTGGGCGATTGGTACGGGGAAAACTGCTACAAATGAGCAGGCAGAAGAGGTTTGTGCTGTTATCAGGCAGTGTGTAAAAGAACTTTATGGAGATGATACTGCACAAGCAGTAAGGGTTCAGTATGGCGGAAGCGTTAATGCATCTAATGCATCCGAGCTTTTTAATATGTCTAATATTGACGGGGGCTTGGTTGGCGGCGCAAGTCTAAAGTTGGAAGATTTTGAAAGGATAGTAAAATACAACAAATAATAAAATATGCTAAAGTAAAAGCCCCTCTGTGTGTGACAAGGGGGCTTTATTTATTAGGACCATTTCCTGAAAGGAAATCCGGCAAAAAACGCGGGACTCAATGTCCCGAAGCTTTTTATTAGGGGTTAGCCCAAAATCAATGTAAAATGTTTATTGCAAATTATATAGTAATTAATAAAATAAATGCATTTAGGCATATTCAAACATAAAAAAATGTGGTATAAAGTTATGAGGATGAAAAATTGTAATTACATTAACTATGTAATGAATGATAAGATTGGAGTGTGTGAAATGAAAGACAGATTGATTGCGTTAATTATTTTGGACGGTTTCGGTATCAATCCCCGAAGTGAAGGGAATGCAATATATTCTGCAAATAAGCCGAACATTGACAGTTTGTTAAAGGAGTATCCCAATACTATTATAAAAACCAGCGGAATGGATGTAGGTTTGCCTCATGGACAAATGGGCAACTCCGAGGTTGGTCATACAAATATTGGTGCGGGAAGAATCGTGTATCAAGAACTCACTAGGATAACAAAATCCATAGAAGACCGGGATTTTTTTGAAAAGAAAGAGTTTTTGGATGCAATAGAGAACTGCAAAAAGAACAACACAAAGCTACATCTTTTCGGACTTCTGTCGGATGGTGGTGTACATAGCCACAATACTCATCTTTATGGACTTTTAGAGCTTGCTGCGAAGCAAAATATGAAAGAAGTTTACGTGCACTGTTTTTTTGATGGCAGGGATGTTCCCCCTGATAGTGCAAAAGGTTATGTAGAAGAGCTTGAAGAGAAGCTAAAAGAAATCGGCGTTGGAAAGATTGCGTCGGTAATGGGCAGATATTATGCTATGGACAGAGATAAGAGATGGGAAAGGGTTAAACTTGCTTACGATGCTATGGTTTTTGGAAAAGGTATTGCAGCTTCAAGTGCAATAGAAGCTGTGACTGAATCCTATAAAAGAGAAGAATACGACGAATTTGTGAAGCCTGCGGTTATAATGAATAATAGCGAACCAACTGCTACTATTGGCAAGAATGATTCTGTAATATTCTTTAACTTCAGGCCTGATAGAGCAAGGGAAATAACAAGGACATTTACAGATGTTGAATTTGACGGTTTTGAAAGGCAAAACGGACATTTCCCCGTGTATTTTGTTTGTATGACCCAGTATGACAAAACTATAGAAAATGCTGTTGTTGCATTTAAGCCCGAGAGTCTTACAAATACTTTCGCTGAATATATATCGAAGCTTGGATATAAACAACTGCGTATTGCCGAGACTGAAAAATACGCACATGTTACGTTTTTCTTTAACGGAGGAGTTGAGGCCGTTTATGAAGGGGAAGACAGAGCCCTTATTCCTTCACCGAAGGTTGCAACCTATGACATGAAGCCAGAAATGAGTGCATATGAAGTAACTGATGAAGTTTTAAAAAGGATTGAGTCAAGAAAATACGATGTTATTATTTTAAACTATGCAAACCCTGACATGGTAGGACACACAGGAATATTTAACGCGGCTAAGACAGCGATAGAAGCTGTTGACGAGTGCTTGGGCAAGGTTATAAAGGCTATATTGGCTCAGGGTGGTGTTGCCCTAATTACCGCTGACCATGGTAACTCGGAGCAGATGGTTGACTATCAAACAGAAGGTCCTTTCACTGCTCATACCACAAATCCTGTACCTCTTATTGCAGTGGGTTTAGGTGATATTAAACTGAGAGAAGGAAGGCTTGCGGATCTTGCTCCGACAATTCTCAATATTATGGGGCTTAAAAAGCCTGATGAAATGACCGGGGAATCATTGATTTAGACACAAGAACGGTCTCCTTGTCTATCTGGGAGGTCGGCTAATCAATTAATGGTTAGCCGCCTACCCGATAATGAAAAACAATATTGAAAATATAATTTCGAAGGTTATACCGGTTAACAAAAGCAAGAAATAAAATAACTACATGCTTGAGTTGTTATCCTTATCTACAGTACTGGCTTTCTCTTTTTTGTTTTTAAAGAACTTCCGATATGTAAACAGACCTACCATAAAAATAATGCTCAGTAAAGCAAGAACAGGAATGGAGCTGGCAAAAGCCAACAGAGCAGAACCACAAAAATCAATTACTCCATTTAGACTGCTTACAAAGTTTTCTGACAGCTTTCCCCAGTATGATTTTTCTTCAGGTACCTTATTAGCTGATTCAGGAAGCTTTTCATGCATGTTTATTGTGATTGTGGAAAGGTTTACAAGATCCTTCAGCTTATTTAGTGTACCTGTCAGTCTTTCAATTTCATGCCTTATGTCTGTAAGTCTGCTCTCGGTTTTAAAAATAGCATCTATGTCAGTAGTGCTTTTGAGAATTTCTTCAAGTCTGCTTTGTTCATATCCTAGAAGTCTGAGTCTTGACTCTATATCAAAGAATTTTTCTGTAACATCGTCAGTTTTAATATTTTCTTCGGTTATCGTACCTAGACCTTTAATATCTTTAAGAACACTGTCAAATTTGTCTGCATCCACCCTTATTATAATTATTCCGGAGGTTAGAAGTATTTGTTCTGAATTGACATAATGCTCGTTCGCATTTATTTTTGTTTCCTGTACATAACCTATACCGGATATAAAGAAATTAATCTTACCGTAAGCAGTATTAAAATTATCAACTTTAACTGAAATGTTAGCGTTTCGTATTATTTTTCTCTCACTTAATATTGGATTGTTTGCGGTTGTAATAGATTCTCCTGTACCAGTCAGGGCTGTTGCAGAATTGCTTTCGGGAGACTTGGAGTCGTATTCAGCTTCCATAGAACCTTCTTCAACGCTTAATGCTTTTTGTTCACTTCGTGCGATTTCAATATCCGTATTTTCATACTTCTCACTCATATTAAATGCATTGTCTGCGGTTTCACTTTTGCTACAACCAAAAGCTGTAAAAACAAGCATAATACACATGCTTATTACAAGAAATAATTTAACAATTTTGTTCATAATAACAGAACCTCCTTTTAGTTTGTTTACATCTATTGTTATTTGACGTATCATTATGAAGAAATGTTCCAGTTGCCGATAATAAAATATAGTTCTAAGCAATTTTACGAATACTTGTCTTACTGACTTGTTAAAATAGATTAATAGCGACTATATTATTAACTCAACTTAAAATGTTTTAACATTCGATTTTATGGATAAAATATACTCAATGTGTGTATTTACAAAAGTACCTGCATACGATATCCTAAGGAATAGCTAAAATATTACTTTAGATTTTCATTCCTAACTGTATAAAATATTACTATTTGAAGGGAGAATGTACAATGAAACAATATTTAGAAATTGAAAGTGTTTTTGCAAGAGAAATTCTTGATTCGAGGGGCAATCCCACGATAGAAGTAGAGGTTATTGCAGAAGGTGGATTCATAGGAAGGGCAGCAGTTCCTTCGGGAGCCTCCACAGGTGCGTTTGAGGCAGTTGAATTAAGGGATAACAATAAGGACAGATATCTGGGTAAAGGTGTTCAGAAAGCAGTTGAAAATGTAAATAATATTATTGCCCCACAAGTAGAAGGACTGAACGTATTTGACCAGACTTCAATTGACAGTGCTATGATTGCATTGGACGGAACTCCTAACAAGGCTAAATTGGGCGCAAACGCAATTTTAGGCGTCTCGCTGGCTGTTGCAAAATCAGCTGCTGAGGCTCTGGGATTGAGCCTATACCAGTACATTGGCGGTGTAAATTCAAAAGTACTTCCTGTACCTATGATGAATATTATAAATGGTGGAAAACATGCTGATAATAGTGTAAACGTTCAGGAATTTATGATAATGCCTGTAGGAGCATGTTGTTTTAAAACAGCACTTCAAATGTGTACCGAGGTTTTCCATAATCTCAAAAGAGTTTTAAAGGATAAGGGATATAGTACTGCAGTTGGTGATGAAGGAGGGTTTGCACCGAATCTCAAGACTGATGAAGAGGCGATTCAGGTTATACTAGAAGCGGTAGAAAAGGCGGGATACAAACCGGGAAGTGATTTCAGAATTGCCATAGATGCTGCGGCAACTGAGATGTACCAGGAAGACGGCTCCTATCTGTTTTGGAAGTCCGGTATAAGAAAAAACCGGGAAGAGATGGTGAATTATTGGGCTGAACTCACACAAAAGTACCCTATAATTTCTCTGGAAGACGGTGTAGCGGAAGAAGACTGGGAAGGTTGGAAGATGCTAACCGAAAAAATAGGAGAAAAAATTCAACTTGTGGGCGATGATCTTTTTGTTACAAATACTGAAAGACTTAAAAAAGGCATAGATATGGGAGTTGCAAATTCAATTCTTATTAAAGTCAATCAGATAGGCACGCTGACAGAAACGCTTGATGCAATTGAAATGGCTAACAGGGCAGGTTATACTGCGGTTGTATCCCACAGGTCGGGTGAAACTGAAGATGCAACAATTGCAGACATAGCTGTTGCAACAAATTCAGGACAGATTAAAACGGGTGCTCCTTCAAGAAGCGACAGGGTGGCCAAGTACAATCAACTGTTAAGAATTGAGGAGGAACTGGGTAAAGTAAGTAGTTATCCAGGGTTGAATGCATGGTTTAACCTGAAAAATAAATAATTTTTGATATTTTGTAGTTTATTAAACTTGGATAAGATTTTTTTATCGCGTTTAGGATTTTCTTTAAGTCTACAAAATTCGTTATTAATGAAGATTTTGTGCTTGTATTTTAATTTCCGGTGTGTTAAAATATAACTTGTCAATTTCTTAGGAGGTGTCCTTTAGTATGCAAGTTTTAGTTAATGTTTTGCACATATTGTTTTGTATATCCATTATAGTAATTGTATTGTTGCAATCCGGTAAGCAGGCTGGGTTATCAGGCTCTATTGCTGGTGGGGCAGAGACGTTTTTTGGTAAAAACAAAGGTAGAACGATTGATGCCATGTTGAGCAAATATACTACTGTAGCGGCAATAGGGTTTATAGTAACTTCCATTGTCTTGCAGGTTTTAATGAAATAAATATAAAAAGCTGTGGATTCCCACAGTTTTTTTTTAGAGATTGTTATAATAAATGTTGGTATAATATATTATATACACAAAATTATAAACTCATTGTTATTCGGCTTAATAACGCCGCACTCTCTATATGAAGGTAATAATGTTTTTTATTGGTGTTTTATTATTTTGTTGGAGTATTGAATAAAAGATGGAGGTTGTGGTTTCGATGGAGAGAGAACAAGCATTTGAAGAGTTAAAGGGCAGACTTAAGAATGAAAATTTAATTAAGCATTCTCTTGCAGTTGAAGCAATAATGAAGGAGTTGGCTCTTTACTTTAAGGAAGATATTGACAAATGGGGCATTGCTGGTTTGCTTCATGATATTGATTATGATAAGACAGTGGATGACCCTTCAAAACACAGCCTTGTTGGAGCAGAAATATTGGAAAACCTTGATGTTGAAAGTTCGATTATATACGCAGTTAAAGCGCATAACGATTATCATGGCATAGAAAGAAAAAGAAAAATAGACAAGGCTCTTTATTGTTCAGATCCTGTTTCAGGACTTATTACAGCTTCAGCTTTAATACTACCATCAAAGAAGCTTGAAGATGTGACTGTTGAGTTTGTGCTGAAAAGAATGGACGAGAAAGGCTTTGCCAAAGGTGCTAACAGGGATCAGATAAGAGCATGTGAGCAGTTGGAGCTTTCTTTAGAAGAGTTTATAGAGATTGCCTTAAGAGCTATGAAAGGTATGTCCGATGAATTGGGACTCTAGTGTTTTTAACATAACACTTAGTTTCGGTATATTTAAACGCAAAAATTTAAAATTATTATAAAGCAATTTTTGCAGTTAAATAAAAGAGACGGGGATGTTTATTATTATACTAACTTGTAAATAATAAAATACAAGCTACAATACTAAACCAGGATAATAAATTTAATTTAAAATCTTGGTTTTTGTTTTATAAAAGAAAATCTTTATTGAGAATGTAGAATTATTTTTGTGATTAATATAACATAAAGAAGGAGGACAGATGCTGTATTGATATGCTTTTACAGTATTATGGTGCAGTATTATAAATTATTATGATGGATAGGAAGGAACGGGTACTAGGGTTTATGAGAGAGGATGCGTACAAGCCGTTATTGCTTAAGGAGCTTGTAACAGTTCTTGATGTACCTTCTGAGGATATTGAGATGTTCAGAAGTGTATTGGATGAGCTTGAATCGGAAGGGAAAATATTCAAGACTCATAAAGACAGATACGGAGTACCGGAAAGGATGAACCTTATTACAGGTCGTTTTCAAGGAAACGAACGTGGATACGGTTTCGTAGTGCCTGATGATGAGAATATAAAGGATATATTTATATCTTCCGATAGTTTGAACGGAGCATTGCATAGTGACAGAGTAATAGCAAGAGTAAACAAAAAGGTAATAGGAGATAAAAGGGCTGAGGGAGAGATAATAAAAATCATAAAGCATGAAAATGAATTTGTGGTTGGAGCATTTGAAAACAGTAAGTATTTTGGTTTCGTAGTACCTGATGACAAGAGAATATCAGGAGATATTTTTATACCTAAGGACGAAGTTAATAATGCCAAATCAGGGCAGAAAGTTGTTGCACAAATTGTTATCTGGCCTGAGAAAAGAAGGAACGCTGAAGGTAGAATAGTTGAAATTATCGGTGATAAGGATGAACCGGGAACTGATATTTTGTCTATAATCAAGGCTTATAATCTTAGCGAAAGTTTTCCAGAGGAAGTAATAAATCAGGCTAGGTCAATAGGTCAGGAAGTGACCGGTGAAATGTTAAAAGGAAGACGTGATTTAAGGAACTTGCCAATGGTGACCATAGATGGTGAGGACGCAAAAGATTTAGATGACGCCGTTTCTATAGAAAAGCTTTCTAACGGAAACTACAAACTAGGAGTGCATATTGCTGATGTAACTAATTATGTTACCGAAAATTCACCTCTTGACAAGGAAGCAATAAAAAGGGGCACAAGTGTGTATCTGGTGGACAGAGTCATACCGATGCTTCCTAAAGAGCTTTCAAATGGTATTTGCAGTCTTAACCCTAAAGTTGATCGATTAAGTTTCACGGTTATGATGGAGATTGACAAGTACGGGAAAGTTGTCAATCATGACATCTTTGAAAGTGTTATAAATATAGATGAGAGAATGACTTATACCAATGTTTATAAAATACTTGAAGAGAATAACGAGGAGCTTCGTGTCCGCTATGAATATCTTCTTGAGGACTTCACAGCAATGAAGGAACTGGCACTTATACTCCGGAATAAAAGAATACAGAGGGGATCGATAGATTTTGATTTTGAAGAAGCCAAAATAATTCTTGATGAGTCAGGTAAACCAGTGGAAGTCAAGAAATATGTTATAACCATTGCAAACAAAATTATAGAAGAATTTATGCTTATATGCAATGAAACCGTTTCGGAGCATTTTTTCTGGACAAATACACCTTTTGTGTACAGGATTCATGAGGATCCCGATACAGATAAAATTGAAGCTTTCAGCGAATTTGTCCATAATCTAGGGTATACCCTTAAGGGGATTAATAAAATTCATCCAAGGGCTCTCCAGGACTTGCTGGGCAAAGTAAAAGGCACAAAGGAAGAGACTATAATAAGTACTGTTATGCTAAGGTCTCTTCAAAAGGCAAAATACAGTCATATAAATCAAGGACATTTTGGTCTTGCAGCGAAGTACTACTGCCATTTTACTTCTCCTATAAGGAGGTATTCGGATCTTATTATCCACAGGATAATGAAGGAATATTTGAAAGGAAGTATGAACGAGAATAGGGAAAATGATTTAAATGAAAGACTTCCCGAAATTGCAAAACTATGCTCAGACAGGGAAAGAGCTGCCGAGGAGGCTGAAAGAGAGACGGAGGATCTTAAAAAGGTTGAGTATATGAAGAAACATGAAGGCGAGGTTTTTGAAGGCATAATTTCCGGTGTAACTTCTTTTGGAATGTTTATTGAACTTGACAATACCATAGAAGGCCTTGTCAGGCTGAGCAGTATGGAAGATGATTATTATATATACAATGATAAGTTGTATAGTCTCATTGGCGAAAGAAGCAGAAAGGTATACCGGATAGGAGATATTGTGAATGTAATTCTTGCAAAGGCTGATGTTGCTGCAAGGAGAATAGAGTTCAATATTTTTGAAAAAGATGACAGCGATGAGAAGGAGAAAATTGGTTCTGATGAACAGGCAGAACAGGAAAAGAAACGTAAGCGCAAGAAAAAAATAACCAACGAAGTATTATATCATGTTCAGGGAAAGAAAAAGAAGAAAAAGTGATCAGGAGGAAAGAAGCTTGATTGTAAGCGCATGTCTTGTTGGAGTAAATTGTAAATATAATTCAAGGAACAATTTGGATAAAAACGTATTAAAATACCTTTCTGGAAGGAATTTTATTCCGGTATGTCCTGAGCAGTTGGGCGGGTGCCCAACTCCCAGACCTCCGGTTGAAATATGTGATGGAACAGGTGCACAAGTGCTTGACGGAAAATGCAAAGTGAAAAGGAAAGACGGTGAAGATGTAACCGATTGTTTTATAACAGGCGCACAAGAGGTTCTCAAGATTGTGAAGATTATGAATGTCAAGCAGGCAATACTAAAGGCAAGAAGTCCTTCTTGCGGCTTTGGAAATATTTATGACGGTACTTTTTCAGGGAAGATTAAGAATGGAAACGGAGTAACAGCAGAATTGCTAAAAAATTACGGAATTGATATAATTACTGAAGAAGAATTAAAGAAGGTTCTCTGAAACTTAAGAGAACCTTCAAAAATTACCGTTTAAAAACGAGGGTATTATATACCCATTGGTTATTTGTACTACGCAACAATAATCGAAGCCGAATAGCAACTTGTAAAAAGCGGGGGTAATATTTTGCCTGTTGCTATACAGTAAAGTTTTTAACTTCGTCGCAAAAACTGTCACAGTTGTCTGAATGAACATCAACTTTTATGGGTTTGCTTAGGTCAAGGCTGAAAATACCCATAATGGATTTTGCATCAACAACATAGCGACCGGAAGTTAAATCGATATCAAAATCGTACTTGTTTACTATATTTACAAAATCTTTAACATCTGTGATTGATCTGAGCGAAATATTAAGTGATTTCATATAAATTTCCTCCTTTATGATTAATTAAGTTTATTTTTCTTCTTATATATTAACTTGTTTATGGGTTCAAGTCAATCGTGATATTGCTAAAATTTTCTTAGTATTTTCTATTAAATTTGATATACTATAGTGAGCATGGCACAGAAGTTTGATCATACTGTGTTACAGGACTAAAAAAGATGAACTTGGAGGAAAAATGAAAAGGGTTGCATTTTATACGCTTGGGTGCAAAGTCAATCAATATGAGACGGAAGCTCTATCCAGAATTTTTGTAAGAGCAGGCTATGAGGTTGTTGATTTTGAACAAAGAGCGGATATATACGTAATAAATACATGTACGGTTACAAATCTGAGTGATAGAAAATCACGTCAGATGATAAGGAGAGCTAAAAAAAACAATGGAAAATCTATTGTAATAGTTGTCGGCTGCTATGCCCAAACAGCTTCGGAAGAGGTGTTGAACATACCCGGAGTAAATCTTGTAATAGGAACCAAGGATAGGGGCAGAATCCTTGAATATATTGAAGAGATTGGTCATGGGAGAGATAAACTTAATCTTGTTAATGATATAATGAAGACAACAGTGTTTGAAGACCTTGAGGTAGATGTATACAAGGAGCGTACAAGGGCATTTATTAAGATTCAGGAAGGATGCAGTCAGTTTTGCTCCTACTGCATAATCCCTTATGCGCGTGGTCCGATAAGAAGCAGGGATGAAGAGAAAATTTTAGATGAAATAAGAAAACTATCAAAAAACGGTTATAGAGAAGTTGTTTTGACGGGAATACATATTGCTTCCTACGGAAAAGATATAAAGACCAGCTCGTTAATAGAACTTATAAAAAAAGTGAATGATATTGTAGGTGTAGAAAGGATAAGACTAGGGTCAATTGAGCCGAGAATAATAACAGAAAGCTTTGTTGAAGCTGTTGGCAAACTTGATAAAGTGTGCCCACATTACCATGTATCTTTGCAGAGTGGTTGTGACAGTACACTTAAAAGAATGAACAGGAAATATACAACAGCCGAGTACTCCGAATCAATCCGGCTTTTAAGAGAGAGTATTAAAGATGTAGCTGTAACTACCGATGTTATGGTTGGATTTCCGGGAGAGACTGATGAGGAATTTAATATAACCTATAATTATCTAAATAAAATTTCCTTTGCAGGCATGCATGTTTTTAAATATTCGCAAAGAAAAGGCACACCTGCTGCGTTATTAACCGATCAGGTTCCTGCATCAAAAAAAGAAGAAAGAAGCAATATTCTGATTGAACTTGCAAGGGTAAAAACCTATGATTTTAATAAAAAATTTATAGGAAGGACCTTACCTGTTTTGTTTGAGCAGCCAGTTAAATCAAAGCCCGGATATATGGAAGGATTAACGCCTAACTATATTAGGGTTGTATGTGAAGGTGATATAGGACTTGAAGGCAGGGGAGCTGATGTTTTATTGAAGCAAGCCGATTATGATCATGTTTTAGGTGTAATAGAATGATTAAAATATATTATCCTTTTTCTTTAGGAATAAGCTAATCTTAATGAGACAGGCAGAAGCTGGTATAGATAAAGTCTATTATTTCAGGCAGAAAAATGTTGCATAAATTATCCTGATATATTACTATATATATAGGTGTAATTGTTGTTACAGCTTTATTATATAATTGTCAATAGCCCGATATGGGCAGGAGAGTGATTAGTTATGGCAAACAGTGAAACAATGATGTTTAATGTTGAAAAAGATAAGGTTAATGAGGCAAGGCAGGTGATTTTGTCTGTATTTCAGGCACTAAAGGAAAAGGGTTATAATCCCATTAACCAGATAGTAGGGTATATTCTTTCAGGAGACCCGACTTATATAACTAATCATAAAGATGCGAGAAGTATTATCAGACGGTTGGAAAGAGACGAGCTTTTGGAAGAGATATTAAGGTTTTATCTAGAACAAAATGATAAAAATGGCTCCGTATGATAATACGGAGTTTTGTTTGTGTCTCTTGGAGTGAAATGAAATAGGCAAAATAAAATCCGTTTGAAATGCGATGATCCTAAACGGATTTATTTTATTTTTTGGGCTGGTGGTAATGATGCAATATATTGATCTTGGCAATACAGGATTAAAGGTTTCCAGACTTTGCTTCGGAGGTCTTATTATAGGTCCTCTTCAAGCAAATCTTTCCTATGATGAAGGTGCCGATATTATAATAAAAGCTTTGGATATGGGTGTAAACTTTATTGATACGGCAGAGCTGTACGGTACGTACCCACATATAAGGGAAGCTATTAGGAAAACGGGTAAAAAACCTATAATAGCAACCAAATCCTATGCGTACTCAACGCAAGTTGCCAGAGAAAGTGTTGAAGCTGCAAGAAAGGGACTAGGGATTGATGTTATAGATATATTTATGCTTCATGAGCAGGAGAGCAGATTGACGTTACAAGGTCATAGAGAAGCACTCGAATACTACCTATCAATGAAGGAAAAGGGGATTATAAAAGCTGTGGGGGTGTCCACCCATAATATCGAAGTAGTAGAAGCTTGTGCATGTATGCCACAAGTCGATGTGATACACCCTATTATTAATAAATGCGGAATTGGCATTGGAGATGGAACGATAAATCAAATGCTAAGTGCAGTAAAAAGGGCTTATGATGCAGGTAAAGGAATTTACGGCATGAAACCGTTGGGCGGAGGGAATCTTATAAGTTCTTACAAAGACAGCATGGATTTTATTTTGAACATACCCTATATACATTCTGTAGCAATGGGAATGCAGTCTGTTGAAGAAGTGATAATGAATGTATGCACCTTCAATAATGAGGCGGTACCCGAAGATGTCAAATCGGCAGTTGCAGGCAGGAAAAGGCAGCTTCATATAGACTGGTGGTGTGAGGGCTGTGGGAAATGTGTTGACAGATGTAAACAGGGCGCACTTGATATTGTTGACGGAAAAGCAAAAGTGACGAAAGACCGTTGTGTTTTATGTAGCTACTGTGCAAGTGCATGTCCGGTTTTTGCCATAAAAGTGTGTTGAGGTGGAGTAAGAGTAGATGGAGGTATATAAATGCGCATAATGGGAATTGATTATGGTGACAGCAGAATTGGTATTGCGGTGAGTGATCCTATGGGATGGACAGCGCAAGGACTTGAGACTATAAATTGGAAATATGATACTGAAGTTCCATTGACAAGGATTTCCGATCTTATCGATCAGTATGAAGTAAATAAAATAATAATAGGATTTCCCAAAAATATGAATGGAACTTTAGGGTTTAGAGCAGAAAAGACGCTTCAATTTATTGAACATCTGCAGAGCAGAATAAGCGGTATTGAAATAATAAAATGGGACGAAAGGCTTACTACTGTTGCTGCAAACAGAACAATGCAGGAAACCGGAGTCAGGAAATCAAAGAAAAAACTTTATGTGGATCAGATAGCAGCTGTTTATATATTACAGGGTTATTTGGATAGCTTGGGTAATAAATGACATTTATGAACGTGTGAATAGTATTTTTTATTATTGAAAGAATAATTATATAGACAATTATTATTAATATTTTTTGGTAAAAAGCTATTGGAATTATATATATTGTGGTATAATTTATACTTATATAAAGTAAACGGAGGTATCAACTATGTCTGAAGAGAGAGATGACTTAGTGGTTTTGGTAGATGAAGATGGTGGAGAAGTTGAGTTTGAACACCTTGACACCATTGAGTTTAATGGAAGTGAGTATGTTGTTCTTCTTCCGCTTGTGGAGGAAGAGGTAGAGGTAGAAGAAGAGGAAGAAGA
>CAYPCH010000029.1:0-31610 GCA_964409165.1 uncultured Oscillospiraceae bacterium
CAAAGTCAATATTATGGACTGTATTAATTATAAATCCTTCCATGAATAATTCAGGTAAAGTAATTATATTAACAGATGATAAAACATTAACTTTTGAAACAGTAATGAAAGTGTTGTATTCTAGTAATCTTGATTATAAAAAGAGTGTACCTAATTTTAGGATTCTTTTTTTCTATGATTTAATTTAAGTATGGGGTACTGGCAGGATAAAGCGGATTTTATGCTCGAACAAAAATCAATACGTTATGTGTTGTTGAAAACTACAATGTTGAATTGATCAAACACTTATTAAACAAGATGAATCAAGCGGCAATTACTCTTAGGGAAAGACCCGAGCCGCCGCACGTTAAAATCAGGATGGCAATCGAAGAAATGCTAAAAGTAATTGAAAACAGTGAGGATTTTATCCAGACCTGCCGCTTGATTGCCCAAGCAACAAATTCAATGGACATACTGGAGAAGGAGCAAGAAGTTATAGAAAAGATGAGGGATATCCCTTATCAAGAAATCGCTAAGATAATGAAAGAAGGCCAAAAAGAGGGGACAGTCATTGAGGCTGATCCCCATGAACTCGCCTTAATTTTTTGGACATCCATTAGCGGGTTAGCAATTTATAGAGCATCCCATCCGCATAAGGTTAAAATGCCTGATAGCAGATTACTGACGAAGATATTTTTGAAAGAAGAATAATTCAGGAAGTGATGGTGGAACAGACAAACAAACTTCTAAATAGGGTAGAAGGTGGCAGTCAATATTGCAGGAACACCACTAGGAAGTGAGGGCAAAAGAAAGACATGTAAAGGTAATAAATGAAAAAAGCTAGAAAAGCTAGATAATAAGAGAGGAATGATTTTTATGCCATTTGCTAAAGTCAATAATATTAATTTACATTATGAGATTCGGGGGACTGGACCCAGACTATTGTTTATACATGGTATAGGAGCCGATCTAAAGAACCCAATGGGGATTTTTAATACCCCTGTACCCAATCATTTTACCGTTCTGGCTTTCGATCCGAGAGGGCTCGGGGAATCAGACAGCCCAAATGAACCATTTACAATGGCGGATATGGCAGATGATGCGGCTGGTTTGGCAACAGCTATTGGATGGGACAAATATTTTGTATTTGGTGCATCTATGGGAGGGATGGTAGCTCAGGAGTTGACACTTAGACATCCCGAAGCGGTAGAAAAGTTAGTTTTGGGAGTAACCTATGCTGGAGGAGAAAACTCAGGATCTGTAGTAATAGATAAACTTGATACAATGTCGAGAATTGAAAAGCTCCAATTATCAGATACCAGACAGGATGAAACCTGGGCCGCCGAACATCCTGAACTGGTCAGTCAGATGGAAGAACAAGAGCGGGCAACTCAAGAAATTATGAAATCTAATCCTGATCTGATGAGGGGTTACACTAATCAGGTAAATGCAGTGTTAAAGCATAACACCTTTGACCGGCTCAAGCAGATAAAAATACCCACCCTTGTTTTTGGAGGGAGATTTGATGGCAGCAATCCGCCTCATGTCACAAAAGAGCTGGCGGGACTTATCCCGGGAGCACGCTATGAGTTGATGGATTCAGGGCATGGCAGTTGGTATTTTGACTCCGGATGCTGGGGGATGATCATAGATTTCCTTCTCGGTAGAGAATAAAAATGTATATATCCGTCCTGTAATAAAGCTGTTGACTTAACTAAAAGCAAGTGGTGCCAGACCGTGTACCATGCTAAGGTAGAATTATATGGTGGGTTGTATTATCTCAAATCTTTAAAAGAATCTTTAAGAACATATGAAAATGCGCTTGAGGTTTTCAACCCGCCCGATTATACTGTAATTAGCAGATGTTTGGTTGGCAAAATAAAACTCATAAAAGAAAAAATTGTATGGAATATAGGCTGAAAAGGAAAGTGTGATATATGTTAATACCCTCATATCTTGTTAATGAACAGTTTGACGATAGATATTTTGATGTGGTGAATGCGTTGGACGAAGCTCAACAGATTTATTTTATGAATAATAATTTAGTTGAGCGGATTAATATGGGGATAGAGTCGAAAACCCCTTTTATTATTGGTGAAACAGGTTTTGGCGCCGGCCGCCTGTTAATTGCGCTTATGGAGTTTATTAGAAAAGTTGGTTTGAAAAATATTTCTATAGGATATAATTCAGTAGAATTGTATCCTTTGAGTCCAGAGAGAATGCTTGATATCCTGAGCGGATTTAGAGAACGGGTCAATGAGGAAATTGATATACTTGTGGAAGCATATAGAAGTATTGATATTACAGTGGCAGGATGGCATTTGGTTAAAATACAGCAATCATATGGAACCATTGAACTGAATCTTTGGATAGGAGAAGCTCTCGAAATGGTGAAAGCTTTGGATAAACCCTGTGATGTCTGGTTTCTTGATGGTCACAGCCCTCAAAAGAACCCTTCAATATGGAGACCCGAGTTGCTTAAGGAAATTGGGGAAAAGACAAAAACAGGAGGTACCTGTGCTACTTTTACAGTAGCAGGGGCTGTTAAAAGTGCTCTCATAGAAGCTGGGTTTACGCTCAAAAAATATCCCGGGTGTGGTGGAAAAAAACATGTGCTGCAAGGAGTAAAACATTAAATATCAAAATCACTTGTTAAGTTTACTGATTATTCTCCTGGGAAAACTGTTATCGTTCCAGGAATAAGCCTCTCTATAAATGCATAGTCCGCTATCTATGATGCAATATTCTATCAAAAGAAGTAATCTTTTTAGTCAAGGGCAGACATAGCAGGGCAGATAAGAGAACCTTCCCCGTGTCTTTTCACATTTATATAAACTTTTGTCATTCTATAGCCGATAATTATATTGAAGTAACTTATTGGTTTTGTTGTTGCATGGAGGGATAATTATGAGAATTGAAGGCATGGATGCATCTATATCAAAGGTATCGTCTTACGAACAGGATAACACTGTAAATAATTCTGATGTGAGGAGCATAGGAAATAGTCAGCCTAAAGCAGTAACTACTGAATTGCCTAAATCAGGACAGTATTCGGAAAAAGATGTGATTGAAGCCATAGAAAAGGCCAATAAAGCTATATCAAGCTCAAATAGAGTCCTGGAATTTTCAATTCATGAAAGAACAAAGGAAATTATGGTGAAGGTAGTAGATTCTGAAACAAAAGAAGTGATAAGAGAAATACCGCCTGAAAAGGTTCTGGACATGGTTGCCAAACTTTGGGAATTAGCCGGAATACTTGTTGATGAGAGAAGGTGAGCTAAATGTATATAAATAATATCCCGTCGACCCGGATAAGCGGTTTAGCTACAGGTCTTGATACCGACCAACTGGTAAAAGATCTGATGAAAATTGAAAAGTCTCCCCTTGATCGGCTTTTTCAAAAAAAACAACTGGCAGAGTGGAAGCGTGATGAATACAGGGACATAACCAATCTTTTAAGAGGGATTAAAGATGAGTTTATGAATGTACTGAAACCTGCTTCCAATATGCTTTCACAGTCAAATTACAATAAGTATTTAACATCAAGTACAAATACATCTGTGGTAACAGCGCAAGCAGACGGCGATGTAGCTGTGGGAACACACACAATTTCTATAAAAAGGCTTGCTACGGCCGACAAGGCTGCGAGCACAGGAAATGTGACGAAGGCTCTTGAAGCTATACCTACGGGAGACTATGCCCTTTCAGGGAAGAGCATAAATATAGAGCTTGACGGCACAGTAAGGAAAATAGAACTTGATGATTACAACGATTTGGATGATTTTATATCAAAAGAAGACACAGGATTGCAGGCTTTGGTTGATAAAGCCTTTGGAGTTGGCAAAATACTTGTAAGCAATATAGATGGAAAGCTGAATTTCAACACTGCAGCAGGAGCAACAAAAATAACTCTCACAGCCGGGGTAGCCAATGACGGACTTGAGAGCCTTGGTTTCTCATCCGGAAGCTCAAATAGAATCAGTACGTCCGATACCCTTGAGACTTTAGCTGATAAACTAAGTACAGGGCTTAATTTCAATAATGAAAACAAACTTGTATTCAGCATTAACAATAAGGAATTTTCTTTTGACAAGACAGTTTCATTAGGCAGCATGATGAATACTATCAACAGTGATAAAGATGCCAATGCAAATATGATTTACGATGAGGCAACGGATAAACTTATTATAACTGCAAAAAATACTGGAGCCGGAGACAATATAATCATTTCACAGACAGGTGGGAATTTCTTTGACGGAGCATCTAAGATATCTTCAGCAAATCCTGTTCAGGAAGGTGACCAAGGTGTTGATGCGGAAGTTTATCTGGATGGTCAATATCTTGTGCGTAGCAGTAATGAATTTACTGTTAACGGTATAAGCTATACAATCAATAAGATACACTCAAACCCTGCTGAAGATGTGGAAAGCATTAGTATAACCCGGGATACCGAAGGCGTGTTTAATAATATAAAAGCTTTTGTAGAAAAATATAATGAAGTTATTGAGACTATTAACGGTAAGCTTGGAGAGAAATATGACCGTTCATACCAGCCTCTGACTGATGAACAGAAAGAGGGAATGACAGATGAAGAAGTAGAGAAGTGGGAGAAAGTAGCCAAAACAGGACTTCTTAAAAATGACTCTCTGCTTACAAATATTGTTTATGACTTGAGAAGAGCTCTTTTTGATAAAATAGAAGGTTCGGGTATAACG
Source organism: uncultured Oscillospiraceae bacterium (assembly GCA_964409165.1). GTDB lineage: Bacteria > Bacillota > Clostridia > Acetivibrionales > Acetivibrionaceae > CAYPCH01. The sequence continues at coordinate 4,695 of CAYPCH010000029.1, forward strand.
CTTTCAAGCATTGGAATAAATACCGGAAGCTATTCCGAAAAGGGAAAGCTTAAAATTGATGAAACAAAATTGAAGGACGCTATAAGCAAAAATCCCGACGGTGTTATGAATCTTTTTTCTCAAAAGTCGACTTCTCAGCCAAGTTATACAAGAGATCTGACATCAACAGAGAAGAAAGAAAGATATAACGAACAGGGAATTGTTCAAAGGTTCTACGATATTATTGAAGACAATATTTCAACATTAAGGGACAAAGACGGAAGAAAAGGAATATTGCTTGAGAAGGCAGGTATTACACACGATTTATCCGAGTTTAACAATATCCTTTACAAACAGATTGAGGAATATGATAAAAGTATATTGAGACTGCAGGATAAGCTCTATGCAAGGGAAGAGTACTATTATAACAAATTTACTGCAATGGAAAAAGCCATTGCGCAGATGAATGCCCAGAGTAACTGGTTGTATTCTCAGTTTCAGGCAGGCGGATAAGTAATTCATAAGTAATTATAGGAATGAGTGAAATTTAAAAAAATCAATATTCAACAAAACATGGAGGGTTAGCAAATGGCGGTTAACAAATTACACAACCAGTACTTTGAAAACTCAATAAATACGGCTACTCATGAGGAATTGACTCTGATGCTGTATAACGGACTTGTAAAGTTTATTATGATAGCCCAGAGCGGCATGGAAGAAAAAAATCTTGAGAAAGCAAATGCCAATATTTTAAGGGCTCAGGATATTATAAATGAGTTTCGTGCAACTTTAGATATGAAATTTGAAGTATCAAAAGGTCTTGATTCCCTTTACGAATACATGAATAGAAGGCTGATAGAAGCCAATATAAGGAAGGATAAGGAGATTCTCGAAGAGGTGCTGGGTATGGCTAAGGAGCTCAGGGATACATGGAGCCTGGCCATAAAACGGGCAAAATCCCAGCCTGCAAAGAAGACTATCGAAAACTGCATTTAGGAGGCTTTCATGAATAATAATCCGCAGAATTATCTGGACAGACTTAAAGAGATATCAGGGAAAAAACATATACTGCTTCAGGATATGTATATATTGACGCAGGCTCAGACTGAAGCAGTTAACATTGAGGATGTCGAAAAACTTGATGAGCTTATAGCAAACAAACAGCTTAAAATAGATGAGATTTCAAAGCTGGACGAAGAGTTCGGCGTATATTTCAGAAGGCTGAAACAAAATCTTGGTGTCGATAGCATGGAAGAGGTAAAAGGCACTGAAATGGAAGGCATAAGAGAGTTTAAAAACACTATAGGCAACATAATGAAACTTATGAAAGAAATCAGTGAAATGGAAAATGATAATAACATAAAAGCTAAAAAACTTTTGAGCTCCATAGGAGATGAAATAAGAAAAATAAATACTGGCAAGAAAGCAAGTTCAATTTACAATTCAGCTCCGAATATGGGCTCATCTTCATATTTCATCGATAAGAAGAAATAATTTAATGAAGCTTTTTATGTTGACAGTTACACATTGTGTTGCATATAATGATAATGTGAACTGAATATCTTTGTTAGGTGAGGCTCCTATACAGAAAGATGCTGCTACCCGGAAACGTCGAAAGACGCCAATGGGTTAACAAGCACTGCCGGATTAAGGTTTTGCTTAATGTAGCTGGTCGCTCAAGACCTAAGCTGTATAGTGCTAAAGCTCTACGAGAGAAGGGTTGTATATTAGCTTGGATTAATATATTTTACGGCTTCCACTCGTATGGAAGCTTTTTTGGTGGGTTTTTTATATATAATTTTTATAAGGATGTGGGAGTATGATGGAAATATTCAAAACAATGGAAACAGCCAATCAACCGATTAAAATTGATAAGTTTGAAAAGGGTTGCTGGGTAAATATTGTTTCTCCGACAGAAGAGGAACTCAACTTTGTTGAAAGTAGCCTTAATATTCTTCCCAATTTTTTAAGAGACCCTCTCGATGAAGAGGAAAAGCCCCGAATAGATGTAGAAGATAATCAGACCCTTATCATAGTTGACGTGCCGTATGTGTACGGAGAGGGTAGGACCCTGAAATTTGAAACCATACCTTTAGGCATCCTTATAATGAATGACTATTTCCTTACCATATGCAACAAAGAGACCTTTTTGGTTGATTTTTTCAAAGGCAAAAAAGTCAGGGAATGCTACACTTATAAGAAAGCAAGGTTTACTCTGCAGATCCTATTTGCTAATGCAAAGGACTTTCTTAAATACTTAAGACACATAGACAAAAAGACCGATGACGCTGAAAAATCTCTGCACAAGTCAATGCGTAACAGGGAGCTTTTCATACTTTTGGAGCTTGAAAAGAGTCTGGTGTTTTTCACTACGTCTTTAAAATCAAACGGAATAGTAATGGAAAAACTCTTAAGAGGTAAATACATTAGGCTTTACGAAGAGGATCAGGATCTTTTGGAGGATGTTATTATTGAAAACAAACAGGCTATTGAAATGGCCAACATATACAGTTCCATTTTGAGCAGTATGATGGATGGATTTGCATCAGTTATTTCTAATAATTTGAATATGGTGATGAAGTTCCTGACATCTATAACCATTGTTATGGCTATACCTACAATGGTTGCCAGCTTTTATGGAATGAATGTATCACTTCCGTTTCAGAACAATCCCTTTGCATTGGTATATATTATTATATTTTCTCTGATCGTAACAATTGGAGTAAGCTTGGTTTTATTCAAAAGGGGAATGTTTTAGTGGGATTTGATGGAAAAAGGGAAATGAATTTTATTGAACGGTATTAACTTACGTGGTATAATATAAGTTATAGTTCAACTTTCCCATTTATAGTATTTTGAGGCTCTGGTTGCTCACAAGTTAAGGGCAAAAAGTTTACTTTTTGACCGCGGTGAGCAATGCTACGTTAGTGACAAAGAGCCCATAAATACTGTGGGAAAGTTGAGTTGTAGGTTTAGATATACAAGTCTAAGGTTATGTGAGGTGATTAAAAATAATCAACTTAAGTCTGACAATTTTTTTACCGATAATCATTTTGCATCATTCATACAAGACAAAATCTTGTTTTTTCTGTTTTTTACTTAGGTTAAGGAGGATAGTACAAAGTTTAAGGAATCCGCTGTATATTTATTTGTGGATATTTTGCATGTTTTCAGATTTTGTTCTTTCGACGTAAATCCTATAATATTTTTACAGAACAGGCCAATCCTATCTAAAGCATTAAGAATGCTATTTAAATCGCAAAAATGATTTTAAATTTGTATCTCTGTAATTCAAAAAAAGGAGGAGTAGGCAAATGAATTTTAAGAAGTGTGTTGCTTTAACACTGGTGGTTCTGCTTTCTCTTGGTCAGGTATTGACGGCATTTGCACAAATGGGTGTGCAAATTGAAGTGAGATTTGATGACCGGATCAAGCAATTAACGGTTTCTGGTGAGGTTTATAGTGATACTGAGACTGAACCTGCCGGTAAAAATGTCAGGTTTGAATTAATGGAACAGGATAATCAAAGTGAACCTCTGATTAATTCCACCCAAGTTCTAGGAAGTACTCCGTCAAAACAGTTAGGCAACCTTTACTATTATGATTTTGGCTTTGACTCGCAGGAATTTACACCGGAGCAGGGTAAACGGTATAGTTATAATGTTTATGCCGACAAAAATCTGATAAGAACAGAAATTTTTGGAGGTCAGCAACCAGGTGATCCGGGAGGACCGATGGAAGAACCAGGTTCGAATATATGGCCGGGATTTGAAAACTACAATATAAAACATTCAATGGGATTGAATGTGAACATTAATTATGAAGGATCAAATTCTCTTGAATATATCCAGATGGATGGCGTTACTATTGCGGAAGAAAAATATATTTTGTATGAAACATCTGTGGAAATTTCTCACGATTACTTAAATACACTGAATTTAGGTGAGCATACGGTAACATTTAAGTTTACTGACGTAACAAGGACTCTTATACTTATGATAAACGATGAGAATCCTTCAGGGTTTCAGAGTCTGACCTTTGATTTTGAAAACGATGAGAAATATGTTGAGTTTAAAACCCCAGCAGAATCACAGGAAGTTGCTCAGTTTGGAACTGCAAAAAGAATACGTTTTGAAATAAGAGGTATGCTTCCTGACAGCATGTTCTCATCAAATGGTGTTAATTTGAACGATGTAGGAAGCGTATTACTGATAGATGCAGATACGGGTTTAATAATTCCAACGGGAGAGCTATGGGGTGGGATAAACCAGAAAGATGAGAACGGACATACGGAAAGATTGATAGAACTGAGTCTGGACTTGGCTCAGGAGCAGGGACTTAATTATGATACTACATACAGGTTGCGGTTTACGGGTGAATTGCTCAATGAAATACTTAAAGGAATAAATAGTTATACATATATTGTTGAAGGTATGGACAGCCGGAATATAATACTCGAAGTTGAAACGGGTGACGGCAGGATGACCAGAGGAGAGGTTCAACTTAATAATGACGATGTCGACAGTACAACTTTAGTGTCCGTCATGGAGCTTGGAGATGAAGGATCACTTGGAGTAAACAACAATTATGTGGCATATGATATAGACTTCACGAAGGGGTTCAATGATGTCAAGAAAGTAGTGCTGTTTGCGGAGGGTAACTGGCCATCACAGGAATCAATTGATACTTCCGAGGATATAAGCACATTTGGGCAGATTCAGGGTGTTACCACATCCTACAGCATAACCGACAGTCAGGGTTATGCTATCAAGATGGAGTTTAATCTGCCTCTGCCGTCAGGACAGGACTTTACAGAAATAACAACCCTCCAGTCCTACGGTAGAGTGGCCAACGAGTTTGCAAATGCTGTAAAGGCATACAGCTGGGATCATGAAGAAGAAGGAATAAATTATAGAGACTATAAGGGGTCGAAATATCTACTTGTATATAACTCCCTTGATGAAGTTATAGGATGGAAAGCTTTAGGTCATAATGTTAATTTCGACAGACTCTATGCTAATCCCCAGATGCAATGGGTGTCCAGTGTGGAGGATACTCAAACACATCAATGGGTCTATACACCATATACTCCTGAAGTTGACGTTGGTACAGAATTATCCTTATTTACCGGGTTGGACAACTCGAATCCGAATAAACAAATCAAAATAGCAAACTCAGGTACAAGGGATAGATTAATACTTAATGGAACGGTTACCTATGGTGAAACCGAACAGACCTTTGATATAATAACTGAATCCAGCTGGGAACCGGGTGATGAGGGAAGCCAGTATGTATTCCTTGATTTCAAGAATATCAATCACGATGACTTTGCATGGGAAAATGTAAGGATGATTGAAGGTCAGGCAGGTGAATGGCATAATAGATGGATTCCTGTAAATCCAATTGAAACAAACACCATATCATTGTCCTACAAGTATGAAGTGAATAATCAGACATTCGAGGGAACTAAAGAATTTATGTGGAAGCTGGATTCTCAGGAACTTGCCAATATGATTATAGGCAATCTCAATATTGCTGACCACAATAATGCCAGAATTGGTATACCTCCGGAGAAAGCCTCATTGACATTTAGAAAGAATGATACATTCGAGATTGATATAGAAAAATTAAAGCTTTATATTTATTACAACGGAGAACTTTTGGATAACTCACCTTCTGCCGAACGTGCATATGTAGAAGGCGAAAGCAAGGTGTGTGCCGTATTGTCGGCGGTAGACTCGAGAAAAGAAGAGCCTGATGAATTCGGTAATGTGGATACATATATAACATTTGAATATAATGAAGAAAATGGTGATGTGTACACAATAGGTGACTTGAGGATAGACAATTACATGCATGAAGGTAATGTTTTGAATGACCTCACGATAGGAGAATGGCAAGCATTAGGGCAGGATAACAGAATACGTCTGCGCTCAATGCTGGTATATACCGATGGTGATGTAACTGCAAAAAGGGATGCGTCACAAGGCATAGAAGATATTGAAATTGATGCATTAGCACCATCAGAATTCGATACACGATTTAAAGGTGAAGACACCTCATATACGAATCGTTTCAAGGTGAAAATCCGGTTTCATGAAAATATTGATATGCAAAGTGTATCGGGAAATGTATGTTTCAGCATTAAGGATATAAATGGTACAATCACTGATACACCAGCAGTTACGCTCGAACCTGTTCATGATCATCACCAACGTGATAGTGATCCTTACCAGGCATTTATAGCAACTTTTGAATGTGACAGGGATGTGCTTGCAAACTCGTGGGAGAGGAAGGTTGTAGTCAATAGCGTATCCGACCTGGTGGGAAATACAAGCGTAATGCCCATAATTAAAGATTTTCATGTAGATACCCAATTCAGAGTAAACGTATATGACAATAATGGAATTGTTATAACAGACTCGGAAATTTCCTTAATAAAGACCATACCTTTGCCGGTTATAACAGATAATCCGGATAACAGTTGGGAATCAGAACAACACAGATTCCAGACCAATAATAAAGGTATTATGGAAGGCCGGTTAATACCTGGGAAGTACTATGGTTATATGCTGTCACAAAAAGATGACAAGGGCAGATGGATTGAAAGAAATGTTGATTTTGAGTTTGAGGTGCCGTTTGCCGACGGAGAAATAAATTATTACCTGATGCCTGAAATCAGACTACCAGCAGAAAATGTAAACGGAAGTGTTCAGAGGCATAATGAAAGGAGCTTTAAGGAGGAAATTGTATTTATAGATAATAAAATATATAACGATTATGTCCTTCCTTTATATGCTGCTATTGAAAAGGCGATAGCTACAGCAGAACCCATTGCTTTTGAAAGGTGTAACAGGGCGCTTGATATCATAGAGAGATTCTATGCAAAGACTGTTAAAACAGATATGAACGGTAATTTCAGCACCTATTTAAAACCCGGGGTTGAATACAGAGTTCTAGGCAAGAGAATAACACGCGGAAAATATATTGAACCGGAAGATGAATATATATTTACATTAACTGATAAAGGATACGAGTTTTTGGAACCGATAAAGTTTCCGCCGCCTGTATTTACAGGAAAGCTTGTTGATCATCTAGGTAATCCGATGACTTACTGTACAATTGAAATGACTGGTCATAATGGATTATTTCTTGCAGAAACAGACGATATCGGTTGTTTTGATGCATACATAAACAAAGCGGGGTCATACAGGATTGTAATGGTAAAATCAGGCTGGAATGGTGGGGAAACCGGAGAAACCGATAAAACCGGAAGACTATATGTGATAAATGCAAGTTTTGATGTAGATGTATCTGGAGAAGAGCTCAAAGCCGAAAACTTTAAAGATAGTTATAACAATTCTGTTACTGATTTCAACAATTTGCAGTTGCCTGAGACTAATGTAACCTTCAGAGTAGGTAAAGACCGTGACAGTGACGGCAAACTCATCCAGTCAGATAAAAAGCACCATTCCATAAGAATATCAACGGTACAGCAGGACGGAGAGGAACATCAGAGTATTCACGAAGTTGATATTCCATCGGAAAACGGTAATTATCAATTATATATTCCTGTTGGAACTTATAAGCTTGAAAAGATTAATTCAAACGATATGGGTGTGCCGTCATGGTGGAATGCAAACGAGGAAAAATTCGTGGAGATATCAATGAACGGCGAAGATCCGGTAACTATATACGAAACAGTTACTACCAATCCTGAGGACGGACATACTTCGGCTCAATTTGAAGGATATAACTTTACAGTATCAGAGGAAGTTTATTCAGCTGAATACGGTGAGCTTATAGAAATTGATCTGAGGGGCTACTTCGATACTGTAATAACCTTTGTAGATGATGAAGGGAATCCAATGGAGGGCATATATGTATCAATTGAGAATGTAGATGCCGGTGGCATGTATAATGTTGCGACCGATTCTAAAGGCAGAGTATACTTCTACTTTGGTATTAATGACGATAACGGACAGGAAGTAACAAACAAGTTCCGGGTTCATGGATACAACTATAACAGGAAGTGGTATCCTCTAGAGGATGATGGGAAGTATCAGTTCACAGTTTCCTCCGGCTGTACACCGCTTGAAAAAGCAGAAAAAGAGATCATTATTTACAAACCGAACTTCTATGGAGTACTTTACAACAACAGGATAGAAGACGGTCAGCCCATGGGTACAGACAGTCAACCCGTCGATGTAATAGAGTCTGGATGGCTTGATATAATCAAGCTTGCGAAATCATCGACCGAGCCTGAAAAGCGGTTTAGTACAGGTACCGACATCGACGGTAACTTTTCTATGGCATTTAACGAAGAAGGACAATATATTGTGCAAGGCACAGGATTCAACATAATTGAAACAAATGAAGAAGACCAAACTGAAAACAAATTCTATAGCTTCGATATAGGCTTTAGGTTTGATATTGTCATGACAAAAACAGGAAAATTCATTGCAGTGTATCCACAAGGACATGACCTTGAGGGTGAGGCAATACCAATGGGTATAAACCTTGGAAGGCCTTCTCCCAACTTCTATGGTTATCTGTTTAAAAAAGATGTTTACGAAGAAGACATTCTGGATATTGAAAAAAGCATTAAATACAAGGGATATGACGGAACGGAAACCTGGAAACCTAATCCTGAAGATACAGGGGTGAATATCATACTTGTAGAAGATGGAGTAAATGAAGAAGCATTGCATGTGGAGCGGTGGAAGTATGAAAAATCGATAAGGGTACAGGAAGACGGCTCTTTTGAAGGATTCTTGGATATATCAAAGACCTACAAGGTCTGGGGCGTATCCACTCTGACACGCTGGTACGAATACGGCGGAAAAACTATTATAGATCCAAAATCACAGCAGGAATACATTATAACATTTCCTCAAACGAACTTCTCTGGACAGGCGGCTACATTTGACAAGACGTTTGCAGAGCTTAGGGCTGAAGGTATTAAATTCCTATGGGGATCAGTCTATCTTGAAAAGGCGGACAAAACAGACCAAGAATGGGTTGAAATAGACGAAGATGGTTTCTTTGGGAAGGACCTGGAAGAAGGCGTAGAATATAAGATAAATGATTTTAACTTTGAATTAGGATACCCATCACAGGAAACAGAATCTCTTGTTCGGAAAAACTTCAACTTCAGAGTTGGCAAACTTGTAACTCCGGGAAGCTCTGAGGCTATGAATATGAATTTAAGGCCTAACTTCAAAGCTACTATTTACGGATTGAATACTGATATCGGTAATATGTTCAATAACCAGGTTGGTGTGACAATGCGCAGGGTTTTGGATTCCGAAGACCCGAACTTTGAGGATTATACCAAACAGCCATATAAATATGAAATCTGGAGCAATGGAATTTATACTCCGGCAGAAAATGATAAACAAAGCGAAGCAGTATTCTACAGTTTTATAGAAGAAAGTACAGAACTTAAAAATATAAGATATGCTGTTGTAAGAGTACATGATACTGATATAAATGAAACATTTGTTGTAGCTCCAGACACGAAATATACAGAAAGCGGACAGGGTGAAATTACCGTCACAGAAGGTCGTTACGAACTTATTCTGGATTTTGTGCCTAACGTAATAGGTCGGGTATCGGAAAACGGAACAGCGATAAAAGATGCATGGATAAACATACGGGAAATAGTTGAAACAGGTGAACAGAGCGGAGAAGCTGCAAACCAGAGCCATAACCAATTTTTTGGCACAAAAACCGATTTAAACGGTGAATTTGCGTTAAAACTTGGCGACGGTATATATCGTATTGATGGCTATAATGGCAAAGGAGAATGGGTTAGTGGTAAATGGCATCAGGGACAGTGGGTACAGGTGGGATACGAATTCCAGGTGATTGATGGTGAAATGTATGATAAGACTGGGACAACAGAACTTGAAAGTATTCTGCTTGATACCAATGTAACAGGTAAGATAATGAGGGCGGATAAAACATCTGAGACTGGATATACACAACTGAAAGAACATGCATGGCTTCAGATATGGCCTGCCGATGAAAACGGAATTATCGACTTTAGCGACTGGTCAAGGTCAATGAGGGCTGATACCAATGCAGACGGAATATTTAAGATGACATTGCTTCCGGGGAAGTATAAGGTTACGGAAGCAGGAGGAATTAACTTCCACATGAGATTGGAACTACCATTTGAAATAAACAGTCAGGCTGAACTTGTGATGCCAGACCCTCAATACATAGAAGACGGATATTTTATTGTCAAGCCGCAAAAGCCTAACCTATTTGGTACGGCATACAGAGACTCACAAAAAACTACTAAATTAATAAATGGAAACTTTATAGTAAAACCTAAAGCGGCAAAACAGGATGACTGGAGCAATGCGAAATGGATTAAAACAGACTATGAGGGCAATTTCAGTACATTTATCGATGATGGTGAATGGATAATTACTGAAATGGGAACATGGAATTTCCGGACTAAAGTAACCATACCGCTTAAAGTGGAGGGAGATTTGATAACATCTTTGTTAGGAGGATTTGATGTAGATCCTGCACTGGGTGATTCCATATACCCGCCTGAGCCAAATGTTAAAGGCGTTATTATTAGAAAAGACGGGGAGCAGTTAAATGACAAAGGCTGGATAGTAATCAAGCCTTCCGATGCGGCTGAACATGACTGGTCAAGTGCAATCTGGACGGAATACAGACACTACCCTGATATAGCCGGTACAAACAAGAACCAGTTCAGGGTAACCCTTGAACCGGGAAGCTACAAAATAGCTGAAGCCGGTGGCGGCGGTGTTTTCTACAAGGCTGATATCAAGTTTACAGTTGGGCAGGATATGAAGCTTGAACCGGATGGCTTGTTTATCGTACAGGATGGCATAATTAATGTAAATCCTCCAGAACCAAATGTAACAGGAACAGCCTTCATAGATTCCGGTAATGAGGAAAGACCTGTAAGAAGAGGCTGGATCAATATAGCAAGGTATGCCGATAATGTACAGGTTTCAATGAATGGACAGCCTATACCGGAAGAAGAAATTAAAGATCCACATACAGGAGTGTATTGGCACCATACCGCTGGATTTGAAATAAACGATGCAGGTTTATTTGAAGCTAACCTTGATACAAATGCAACTTACAGGGTAATCTCTGTCGGAGGAGAAGGGGGATGGTATCAGCCAAATTCCGAAATAACTCTGACCGGAGATGAAAAGGTGAATGTTGAAGTAAGAAAACCGGGACCAAATGTTACAATTACAATCAAAGATATACCGAAAAATATAGAAACTTCTACTGAAGCATGGCTCGATGTGTTTTTCGAAAAAGACGGATTCAAACAATTTATACCAACAGTATTTATTGAAAAGACTCAAGAAAATGATTTTGTATTTAAAGCAAGTATGAAGGATGGTAGCTATAAGATTGCTTTCTTAGGAACGCCGGATGGTAAGAGCATTGAAATTGATACAAACTTAGAAGTTGAAGGTACAACAAACACTGTAGTTAACCTTAAGAACAGCAATAACCATGCAATAATTGAAGGAACTGTAACAAACAACGGCAATCCTGTGAGTAATAAGGTATGGGTGGCAGTAACCTCAACTAATAACGGTGAAACAATCAAAAAGAAGACCCAGACCGATGAAAACGGAAAATTTGTATTGAAACTGCCGCATAACACTGTATGGAACCTTGTAGAAGTGGTAACCGACCAAGAGTATATCGGGGTTTCAAATGCCGGAGCGAGTGAGATAATCAGCATAGTTGAGCAAAATACGATAAACTGGTCTATAGAAATTAACGAAATAAAAGCCAAATAAGGTTTCACGTTTTAATAAACGGCCTATATACTGCAATACGCTGGCTCTTTAATGCCGGCGTATTGCAGATAGAAGCAGCATAAAATAAACTTTATGGAGGAACGAAAATGAGCACACAGGTAAATGTTGCAGTAAAGTTTAGAAGGTTTCTGGCATTTGTTTTATGTTTTACTTTAGTTTTCCTCTCAAATGGTTTTATTTTTGAGTCTAAGGCAAATTCTGCAGCTTCCTTTTCAATAAGCCCGGGTTATAGCAGTTCATCTACCTTATCTTCAAAGCTGATTAGCATCACGGCAAGTACCGAAGCATTTTCACCGGGATCTGCCTATCCTAGAATTTACAAAGACGGTGTGTTACAGGATGTAACAATAACAAACCTTGAATCAACTTCAACAAAGGTCAGCTTTAAAATAGCAACTGCCCTTCAGGATGGACAAACATACACTATAGGAATTGATGGTCCTACCGGATACAAATATCAAAGTGCAGCTTCGCTTGTTGTGGATAAACCAGTTATAACAGGAACATCGCCGCTTGTATCACTGTTAAAAGGATATGATTCTCAGAAATCAGTAACAATAACAGGGGGATGCACCAACTTTTCATTGGGGCAAACAACTGTAGAAGTATTAAGCGGTTCTACAGTTGTATCTACAGCTACTGTGACCAGTGTATCAGGGAGTGGGTCCACCCAGCAGCTGGCATTTAACATTTCAACAGGGATTACTCCGGGTGATTATGACTTGAGGGTTACCACCGGTAGTGAAGTCATAGTTAAATTAGCAGCATTAAAAGTATTGGGAAGTCAGACTATAGTTCTTAGTCAGAGTTCTCTTACTTCTTCCTATTCAAATGGGACAACAATAACTGTAACGGGTACAAATACCCTTTTCGATAGTGATATAACTACTGTTTCAATTATTGATGATGAGGGAAATGACACCGAAAAGGCCGGAACAAAGGTTGTTAACTCAAAAACCAGTCTTACCTTTCCTATAAGTTCAGGTCTTGGGGCAGGAACTTATAAAGTTCAGGTTTTGACAACGGGTTCTTGTGAAGAGGCACCGACTTCAACGCTTGTTATATCACAGCCTACAGGAGTATTGAAGAAGAATGATAAAACAATAACAACACTAGGGGGCAATTATCCGAATTTATCATTAAAAATTGAAGGTAACAGTACAAATTTCCAGTCAGGAAGCACACAACTATACGTTTTTGCTGAGGGAAGTGAAACGCCGATAACCGGAAAGATATCCGGGTCACCTTCCATTAGTGGGCAGACAATAACTTTTACCCTTGCAGGAGGAAATTCTGCATTAACTCCGGGAAATTATATTTTTAAGGCTGTTACAGGTTCACAAACAGCAGAAATTCCATTTGCAGTTGTTGCTCCTTCCATTTTAAAGGTTACTTATAATTCAAGTATAGTAGATACGTCAGGGGAAAAACCTGAAGTAGCTTTAGGGTACAAATCCTTTACGATGACTGTAAGCGGTTCAAATACCCACTTTTCAAATGATACAGCGGTGACGGTTGAGGATAATTCAGTTTCGGTGACATATACCAGTGAAACCGAAATAAGCTTCAGTATACCTGAAGGTAAAACTACAGGGTCATACACTATAGAAATTGATATGGATGGAGACTCGAATACCACTGGTGACATATTGACACAACAGTTTAAGGTTGGCTCTGTGGCAACTATAGAGGCTATATCACCAAATACAGTGATTAATTCCGGAGACACGGTAACTCTTACTGTTACAGGTAATAATACGCATTTTAACACAGGAGCCCCTTCGGTTGACATAATTGGTACTGACGAGAACATTTCAAACATAAAGGTTATAAATGACACTACATTAACTTTTGATTTGTCTCCCGGTTCAATATCTACCCCTGGAACTTATGGGATACAGGTGACAATAAATAATGCAGTAATTGCTGAAACTGCAACAACATCTTCAAATATTCTTACAGTTACAAACTCCGGCTTTTCAAACAATACTCCTGTTGTTTATACATCAGGATTGGAGTTTGCACAAATAATTCTTAAAGGAGTGAATCTTGATGTAAGCGAAGAGGCTGAAGTAAGTGTACAGGGCTATAGTGTACAGGATATGGATTTCAATACTGAGAATAATACAATAACATTTGATTTACCCGATGAGATTACGAAACAGGGAACGTATACAATAAATATTTCAAATGACGGCAGTAATTATTCAACCAGCATAGCTGTTGTTGAAAGCTATATAAACACCTTTAGTCCTGCGTACAAGGTTTACGGATACACAGACCGGGCATTTAGCATCAGTGGTAATGTTACAGTAGCATTTGAAACGGGAGCATTATCTTCGGTAAAGTTCAAGCAGGGAGCAACCACAAAAGCTACAGTTTCTTCAGATGATATTACCCTTAGCAATAATATATTATCTTTTGATATTCCGGCAGGACTTGATGTCGGTATTTACAATATTGAGCTTTCATGGGAATCAGGTAAAAAGATTACGGTAACCGGCAGTTTTGAAATAAAACATGAAATAAGTGCTTTAGCACTGACGTATAATAGCGTTGATGCAGGAGCCTCAATAACAACATATATGAATAAACCATCATTTTTGCTTAAGGCATTAGGTACCAAAGCTCAGGAGACGGGTACGGTTGACAGAACAGCAAAGGCTGACTGGACTTCCACTGATGAGAATGTTGTCACTGTGTCCGAAGGGACAGTTTCTATAGTCGGAGCAGGTACGGCTGCCGTAACAGCTTCATGGGACGACCAGTCAGACACTGTAAATGTTACTGTTGAGGGTCCTCTAAGTATTGAAATATCTACCGACAGCAGCAGTAATGTAACACTAGGTTCACAAACAGAGCTTATTGCTACAGCAAATTATGCGGATTCAACCACACAGAATGTTACTTCAAAAGCGGTATGGAGCTCTTCTAATACACAGAATGCACAAGTTGATTCAGAAGGGATTGTTACTGCGGCTGGAGCCGGTTCAGCGGTTATAACTGCTCTATTTACATCCAATTCAGTTTCTAAGTCGGATACAAAAAGTTTTAGTATATCTGACCTGACACTAACACCTTCGAGAGTAAATACCGCCGCACTCAATTCAGGTACATGGATAACTGTTTCGGGCATTGATACTTCTTCAGGTGTGGATGGAATAAGCGTGACGGCGGACGGAGCTTCAAAAACATCTACAATTACTGCCGTTACAGGAAGTAACCATTCGTTCAGGTTCAAACCGGAAGTTTCATCAGCAGGATCATATGCAATTGTTGTATCCAAAGGTGGACAGAATTATACTAAGACCTTTACTGTGGCTCAGAGCTCAATAACTCCAAACCTTTCCACACTGTTTGAAGGGTACTCTTCCTTTGAACTGGGTATCACCGGCACAAATGTTACCTTTGACAGTTCTGAAAGGAAACCGGTTATAACTGTCGATGGGTCCGCCATAAGCAGTGCAAGTGTAAATGTAAACGAGAGCTTGAACAGGGTAATATTCCCGTTCCCGGCAGGCAAAGCCGTTGGAACGCATACCGTAAGACTTTCATGGAGTACAGGTGTTTATGCTGGATATTATCTGGAGACAACCATCAATGTGACAAATGCTATTGTGGATCAGGTTAAAATCTATAAGGACGGAAGTGAAGCTACAAACAGTATTGAAATGAATGTAAATGATATTGTACATCTTACATTGAAGGCTTTTGATGAAAGTAGCAATGACCTTGGTTATATAACTTCCACCGCAGTATGGAGTTCCGGTAATAATTCAGTTGCAACGGTAGAAGAAGGTGTTGTTACAGGGATTACAGAAGGAAGTACAAGTATAACTGCTTCCTATGAGGGCAAATCCGATTCTGTTACGGTAGTAGTTTCCGCTGAAAGCCAACCTACGCCTGTAATTACTCCTTCACCGACACCAGCAGTAACAACACCGCCAGCTGGTGGTAGTAGCGGAGAATCTGGAGATTCCGGAGGTTCTACGGGAGGCATAATGCTTGATCCTGCTTTGCCTACACCATCACCTACGCCATCGCCTACACCTATACCGGATATACAAAAGGATATTACCGCAGTTGATGCAGCTAAGATAGCCGAAAAAATAAAAGGGCTGGCAGGCAGTAAGAGCAATGAAATTAAGTTTGAGCTTAACGAGGGTGAAAAGGCGGTAAAAGAGCTCCTGCTTAAGGAAGATGCAGTAAATTCAATTATAAATGCCAATGCCGACCTTTTAGTCAAGTCGGGAAGTGTTGAACTGAAAGTGCCTGTGGATATTATTAAAGGAATGGCTGATTCGCAAGTAAAAATTAATATAATTTCAGTTGGAAACGAAGAAAAGAACAACCTTATCAGCTTAATTCCACAGTCTTCCATGAAAAAGCTTCAGTTTAGAAGCAGTATTGTAGACCTTAAAATAAGTTCTGTAAAGGGTACAACCGAGAAGAGCATTTCAACCTTTGGCAGAAAAGTAAAAATTGAACTGGGTATTGACAATGCAGATACATTAAACACCAAAAAACTGGGAATATACTATCTTGATGAGGTTGCGAAAACATGGAAGTATGTAGGCGGCAAGTATAATGCAGCTACGGGAAAAGTGGGTACAGAAACAAACCATTTTACCAAATTCACTGTAATAGAATATGACAGGACTTTTATCGACGTTGGATCAGACAGTTGGGCAAAAGAGTATATTGAGCTTTTGGCTGCATGGCACATAACGGATGGAATAGATGAAAACAATTTTGATCCGGGAGGAGTTGTAACAAGGGCTCAATTTGCAACCTTCCTGGTCAAGGCATTGGGCATAGAAACTCAAGCCTATAGGGGAAAATTCAGTGATGTTCCTTCTGGCAAGTGGTTTACACTATATGTTGAAGCTGCTGAAAGGGCAGGGTTGGTAAGCGGCTATGGAAATGGCGGTTTTAATCCAGATGCAAACATAACAAGAGAGCAGATGGCCGCAATGGTAATGAATGCCTATAAATACGCAGTGAAAGCCGACATAGCTGTGGAAGCAGGAAAATCAACGGCAAAATTCAACGATGAAGACACAATAAGCAGTTGGGCAAAAGATTCGGTGTACGCCGCTCAGGCAAAAGGCATAATAAACGGTATGCCGGGCAATGTATATAACCCGTCGGATAATGCTAAAAGAGAGCAGGCTGCAAGGGTTATAATAGGGTTGCTTGAACTTTTAGGCGAGATATAGTAAATAATACAATAAAGAAATACATTATAAAAACCCCTGGATTTCTGTTCAGGGGTTTATTCTTCAGGCTGTTCATTCAATTTATTAAGAAAGATAACCACCCTTTTTATGTATTCATCGGTAAATCCTCTAAAACTGCCTATATGTCCTACACCTTCGGTTTCCCAGAGCTCGGCTGTATTGCCTGCGGATTTTAACAAGTCATAGCTACTTTGTATCGGTATTATCGTATCATCTTTACTGTGGATTAAGAGAATAGGTCTCGGAGAAATTTTGTCCACAACCTTTACAGGGCTTACTTTGCTTGTATCAACCCCCGTAAGAATCTTCATGGACAACAGTGTAGTATCGTTGAAAGGCACTGCGGGAAGCTTACTCCAAACGCTGAGATTGCCTTTTAGGTATTGTGTCAAATCAGCAAAAGGACTGTCGGCTATTACTGCATTGACATCATTGTTTTCTGCGGCAACTAAAATACTGGTGGATGCTCCCATTGAAAAACCCAAAAGCACAATTTCATCCGAGCCTTTGTTTTTTACATATTTTATTGCTCCTAGCAGGTCATCCTTTTCAAACAACCCGACAGAGGT
Organism: uncultured Oscillospiraceae bacterium; assembly: GCA_964409165.1. GTDB lineage: Bacteria > Bacillota > Clostridia > Acetivibrionales > Acetivibrionaceae > CAYPCH01. The sequence continues at coordinate 22,320 of CAYPCH010000029.1, forward strand.
CAGATTCCCTTCCGATTCACCGCTGTTTCTGAAGTCAAAGGTCATAACATTATACCCTTCGTTTAGTATTGCTTTTACAAGAACAAGGGTATCTTCGTCGAATTGGAGTCTGTTGTTCCCATAACCGTGGGCAAGAATTACCGTCCTTTTGCTTCCTTTTACTTCAAAAAACCAGCCTTTTAAGGTCAGAGTATCGTTTATATCCTTGAAGGTGATATTATTATACTCAGGCACAATATTTGCTGAGAAGACAGGTATACTCTGCCTTTCAGGGTGTGACAGATCCCACCCTATATAAGATGATATACACATAACTATAACTGCGGCTATTATAAGCAACAGTATGATAAAAATCAAAATATTTCTTACCATATGACTTTTCCGATTTATGTATGATAAGCTCGATATTCGCACAGTTTTCCTCCTTGTGTTTTTCAAAGCCATTAAAAATTACCTGTTTTATAGTTATTTTAACAGTTGACTATGTATTCGTTTATTTTTATTATATTTTTAAAAGCAAATTTAGTAAAGTTAAAAATACTTAATCAAAAAGCGTTATATTAAGGGGTTATAAAAATGACAGTTATCTTGCACAGAGGTATTATGAAGAGCATAGAAGCGAAGTTTGCTCATTGGTTCATTGCAGCTTTTGTTGCAATATGCTACTATTATAATGGTTTACAAAGGGATTAGGACGAAGTATTCAATAAATTTGAATTATACTTATAAAAGGATTAAATAATAAAAGGGGCTGATTTAAATAGGCATATCAGAGTATTTGAATTCTGATATATTTGGTTGGGTAATCCTACCGATACTTATATTTGCATCAAGAATAATTGATGTCACATTAGGAACTATAAGGATCATATTTGTTTCAAGAGGAAAGAAATGTTTGGCTCCCATTCTGGGTTTCTTTGAAGTTATAATCTGGATTATGGCTATAAGTCAAATAATGCAGAATCTGAACAATTTTGCCTGCTATGTGGCATATGCAGCCGGCTTTGCTACAGGAACATATGTAGGTATAATTATCGAAGAGAAGTTAGCAATTGGAATGCTTGTTGTCAGAGTAATCGTTGTAGAGGATGAGCATCAATTAAAGCAGAGTCTTTACAAAGCAGGTTTTGGGGTTACTGTGGTAGATGCCCAAGGAGCAAATGGAGATGTGAAAATAATTTATACAGTTATTAAGCGCAAGGATTTGAATGAGGTTATGGAGATTGTAACCAACTGTAACTCAAAGGCATTCTACTCCATAGAGGACGCAAGAAAGGTAAGACAGGGAGTTTTCAGGTCTGGGGCTGATTCAAACTATAAGAAATCAGGTGTTTTAAACTTGTTTCGTTTTCATAGAATAGACGGGATGAACAAAAAAGGAAAGTAGAAGGAAGCATTATAAGGAAGCACAATATAGAATGAATAATATTTGTTTATGAGGTATGATATGGCTGATAATATTTTGCCCAAGGCATGGGAAAGCCTTTTGAATTCTTCTGCATTTATTCCTGTTATAGTAAAAACCTTGGAAAGCTTTCATGACACTACTTGGTCTATGGAGCCGAACAGGCATGAGTCTTTTGAAATGGTGTATATAAAAAAGGGGAATGCAGTTTTTGAAATATCCGGCTGTCCTGCTGAAATAGGACCTAACGATATTATCATTATAAAGCCTGAGCAGCCTCACAGATTTATTGTGAAGTCTGAATCTGGTTGTGAATTTATTGTTTTGAGTTTTAAATTTCAGAGCAAGTTCGACAACCAAATTTTGGATTTATCTTTGGAAGACTTTCTGAATTTCGTAAGCAGTAAAGAGACAGGGGCTTTTATTACTTTGAAGGTAAGTCAAAAAAATGAAATAATAAATCTTTTAAACAGAATTTTAAAGGAGAAGGAGAATCCCGAGATAGGCAGTGAGTTTCTAAACTATCTTTTTGTTTTAGAGCTTTTTGTTCTGATTTCAAGGGCTCTTAAGATGGAATGGGAAAATAGTATCAAGAATAAAAGTCCGAAACTGAAGGAACTTATTCAGGCTTCCGTTAGTTATATTAACAACAATTTCGAAAGGGATATATCGCTAAAAGATATTGCCCGATATGTGTTTTTGAGTTCAAGTTATTTTACGAGGGCATTTAAAGAAGAGATTGGCATAAGTCCGATCAATTATCTTTTGAAGGTAAGAGTTGAAAGGGCAAAGGAACTTTTAAGGGATACAGACCTTAAAGTCAGTGATATTGCATTAAGTGTAGGTTTTTCCAATCATCAGAGATTTAACGATATCTTCAAAAAATACGTGAAACATACCCCGCTTAAATTTAGAAAAGTAACCCGAGACGGGTGAAAAAGTACCATCTCGCAAAAAACGTTAAAAAATCAGTTAAATAAAGATAAATAACAGGAAGAATCTTTTTTCTAAGAGGGTTATAATTTTTATATACTATATTAATTACGAAAATGAATTTACATTGAAGCGTGATGTAAAATCTTTATCGCATTCAATATAGTATTATGGCAGTTGGTTTTAACTTTTGAATAAGGGATAAGTATAATAATAAGGAGGTTTTAACATATGGGAATGACTATGACGCAAAAAATTCTTGCAGATCATGCTGGACTTGAAAGTGTTTCTGCAGGACAATTGATCGAAGCGAGGCTGGATATGGTTTTGGGAAATGACATAACCACTCCGGTTGCAGTTAAAGAGTTCAGGAAAATTGGGATTGACAAAGTATTTGATGTCAATAAGATTTCAATAGTGCCAGACCATTTCACTCCTAATAAAGACATAAAATCTGCCGAGCAGGTTAAGTTTGTCAGGGAATTTGCAAAAGAAATGGGGATTGTAAATTTTTTCGAAGTCGGTCAGATGGGCGTTGAACATGCACTTTTGCCTGAAAAGGGTCTTGTAGTGACAGGGGATGTGGTTATAGGGGCAGACTCTCATACATGTACCTACGGGGCGTTAGGAGCTTTTTCGACAGGAGTAGGAAGCACCGATATGGCCGCTGGTATGGCAACGGGAGAAGCGTGGTTCAAGGTGCCTGAAGCAATAAAATTTGTATTGAAGGGAAAACCGGGCAAGTGGGTAAGCGGTAAAGATGTAATACTTCATATTATTGGTATGATAGGCGTTGATGGAGCACTTTATCAATCCATGGAATTTGTAGGTGAAGGGGTTCAAAATTTATCTATGGATGACAGGTTTGCTATGGCTAACATGGCAATAGAAGCAGGAGGTAAAAACGGGATTTTTGAAGTGGACGAAAAAACCCTCGAATATGTAAAGGAGCATTCAACCAAGCCTTATAAAGTATATAAAGCTGACGAGGATGCACAGTATACGGCGGTTTATGAAATTGACCTTGCACAAGTCAAGCCTACAGTAGCATTCCCACATTTGCCTTCAAATGCCAGAACTATAGACAATGTTGGAGATGTCAGAATAGATCAGGTTGTAATAGGCTCATGTACCAATGGAAGAATAGAGGATTTAAGAGTAGCGGCAGAAATACTGAAAGGAAAGAAAGTGCATCCTGATGTAAGGTGCATTATTATTCCGGCTACGCAAAAAATATGGAAACAGGCTATGAATGAAGGCTTGTTTGATATATATATCGATTCGGGAGCTGCGGTTAGTACGCCTACCTGTGGTCCGTGCCTTGGAGGTCATATGGGTATTCTTGCAAAGGGTGAACGTGCTGTTGCAACCACTAACCGTAATTTTGTCGGTAGGATGGGGCATCCTGAAAGTGAGGTTTATCTTGCAAGCCCTGCTATTGCAGCTTCATCAGCCATAGCGGGAAAGATTGCTTCGCCTGATGAAGTGTAGACTTAAAAGCAGAAAAAGAACAGGATTTCGAATTTGTAATATAAAGGAGAGTGGCTAATAATGAAAGCTCAAGGAGAAGTCATAAAATATGGCGATAATGTTGATACGGATGTAATAATTCCTGCAAGGCACTTAAACACATCAGACCCGGATGAGCTTGCAAAACACTGCATGGAAGATATTGATGCAGACTTTGTATCAAAGGTTAAAAAGGGTGATATTATGGTGGCTGGCAAGAATTTTGGGTGTGGCTCGTCCAGGGAACATGCACCTATTTCAATAAAAGCTTCGGGGATATCCTGTGTTATTGCTGAAACCTTTGCAAGAATATTTTACAGGAATGCTATAAATATCGGTCTTCCTATTCTGGAGTGCCCTGAGGCGGCAAAGGATATTTCGCAGGGGGATACAGTAAGCATAGACTTTGATACCGGTAAGATTGTGAATATCACAAAGAGCCGGGAATATACAGGGGTGCCTTTTCCTGAGTTTATGCAGGAGTTGATAGCTTCCGACGGCTTGATAGGGTACATCAAAAAGAACAAAAATAAATAATGCAAATGACATATATTTAAAGGAGGAAATGGTTGATATGAAAAAATATAATATCGGGGTTATTCCCGGAGATGGAACAGGACCGGAAGTTGTTGGTGAGTGTATCAAGGTTCTTAGAGCTGTAAGCAAAAAGTATGATTTTGATATGGATCTTGAGTACTTTGACTTTGGAGGGGAAAGATATTTAAAGACAGGCAAAGTACTGTCGGATAATGATATCGAAAAGGTAAGAACAAAGCAGGCGGTTTTATTGGGTGCCATAGGTCATCCTGATGTTGCTCCAGGTATACTTGAAAAGGGCATACTGTTAAAACTGCGTTTTGCACTTGACCAGTATATAAACTTAAGACCAGTAAAGCTTTATGATGGCGTTTATACACCATTAAAGGATAAAGGTGCAAATGAGATTGACTTTGTAGTTGTAAGAGAAAACACGGAAGGTCTTTATACAGGTGGTGGCGGATTCTTAAAGAAAGGCACTGCCGATGAGGTAGCCATACAGGAGTCGATTAATACCCGTAAAGGCGTTGAAAGATGTATAAGATTTGCATTTGAATATACGAAAAAGAGAAATAAGGGCAAGAAACTTACGCTCTGCGGAAAGACCAATGTTCTAACCTTTGCCTTCGATCTGTGGGAAAGAACATTCTATGAAGTAGCAAAGGAATATCCTGATATTCAGACCGACTACTGCCATGTTGATGCTACTTGTATGTGGATGGTTAAGAATCCCGAGTACTTTGATGTTATTGTTACCGATAACATGTTCGGTGACATAATCACAGACTTAGGAGCCGTTATACAGGGAGGAATGGGAATAGCTGCAGGTGGAAATATCAATCCTGAGGGAGTATCAATGTTTGAACCTATCGGGGGTTCAGCACCTAAATATACTGGAAAGAACGTTATTAATCCTCTTGCGGCAATAGCATCCGGGCAAATGATGCTTGAGCAGCTAGGAGAGGAAAAAGCTGCAACGGATATAGAGAATGCAATAATGAAAGCTGTAAAGGATGATATAAAAGACCTTGGAGCAGGCAGAATGGGTTATGGTACCAGAGAAGTAGGAGACCTTATTGTAAGTTACCTGTAAGCGACAGAATCAATAAGGCTGTTTTTTGAATAAAAGCTAAAGAGTATGTTAATAACCCAAATAGTATATATTAACCAATAATTATAACACAATAGTAAAGGGAGCCTAAAATAATTTAGGTTCCCTAAAAAGTTTACCACGATAAAAATAAAAATAAAGATAAAGATAAACCTACAAGTAAAAGGTTTAGCCTTCTTACCGTTATATCGATTTCATATCACAAAATGGCACACACTAAAAATTGAACCATAGTATAAAATTTCTGCTATGTTCAACACAAGATAACAGGATTTTTTTAGGATTATTTGTATTGTGTAAATTTATATACAAGTTTTCCTATTATTTCTATTTCGTTAATGTTAAATATTTCTTTGTCAAAAATATCACTATCAGCCTTCAGGATAACATTGTTTTCATTTTCATGTTTTTCGTAATATCTTAACAATACATGCCTATCATACATTACAAGAACAATATCTCCATTCCTCAACTCAGCTTCCATATCGATTATAAGAGTATCTTCATAACCTATTCCGCTGTCAAGAAGACTGTTGTCAGGACAATTTATTATGAAACAATTGCTCTTTGAATCAACCAAATGAGAGGGTAGTGGATAGTACTTTGTTACATTGTACAGGTTAAACAGATCATCAATATTACGTTTGCTAATTTTATTGATTTTAGGCAAATATGTGTGTTCTGCATATTTTGAATCAGTTGATACAAGTTGTATGGATCTTGCCATACCAAGCTGCCTTTTTATTACACCTTTTTGTTCGAGTCTGTTTAAAATTCCCTGTACCGCACCCGGTGTTTTTTCCCCGACCATTATGCCTATTTCTCTCACAGTCGGAGGGATGCCTTTTGATTTAATAAACGCCTCTATGGCTGAATACACCTTTTTTTGTTTGGATGTTAAAAAATTAAAATCGGTAGACATTTTGACCCGTCCTTTTGTATTATTATTTAAAAAACTACTACTATATTGAATGCGATAAAGATTTTACATCGCACTTCAATTTCCTTAATATAAATCACGAAAATTAGTTTTTCAATGCAGAGCCATTTTCGTGATTAAGATATATTGAATGCGATAAAGATTTTACATCGCACTTCAATATGTGTTTGTTTTAGCAATTTACATAAAACATCAGTGTATAGTTTAGCAAATATATTATTTTTTTTCAACTTTAATTAATAGAAATAATGTTAATATAATGTATCAAGCTATTATCATATGTTTACAAAACATAAAAATAATATGAATGCAAAAACATTCTTGTGGTAAAGATAACCTTAGTGGGGAAATTCTGGGATAAATAAAGTAAAGCTACAAAAAAAGGTTTAGATGAATTGTAGGTTGATGTTAGTATGAATATCAAATTTAAAATATGTAAATACTTAGATGTGTTGAATTCAAATACTAATTGATTTATAAGGGATTATAACCGAACTTTCCCACAGTGCTTATGGGCTTTTTGTCGCTAACGCAGAATTGCTCACCGTGGTCAAAAAGTAAACTTTTTGCCTTTAACTTGTGAGTAACCATAGCCTGAAAATACTATAAATGGGAAAGCTAAGATTATAAGTAAACGTAAATTTATGAAAGAGGTGATGTTATGAGTCAATTTAATATCGGCAGAAGGGTTAAAGGCAGTACTATTGCTTTGATGGTAATAGGTTGGATTTCAGCTGTACTATCATTGTTTGCCTACCCGTTTATTTTTGGAGTTGTGGGTGTAATTATGGGAATTATGGCTACGAAATCCGGTAGCAGAGCAGGTTTAAGCTTAATTGTAACAAGTATAATCCTTATGGGAATTGGTCTGATTTTTAGTGGTGTCATAATGAATTACACAACACATTTCCTAGGATTATAGTTTTATATTTTACTCATTCCTTAATGCAATATTACGAAAACCAATTTTTTTAATTTAGAATCATTTTCGTGATTAATATGCTTAAGAGTTGCCGGCAATTCAAAATTGTGGAATAAACGCAGAGACCTATAAATAGGGGCTGTCTCAGGCTTGTTATAAGAGACAGCCTTTATCAGACACCTTTGAATGAAATAAAAATCTTCGGGACATCGAGTCCCAAAGATTTTTGCTGGATTTCCTTTCAGGAAATGACCCTAATAAAAGAGACAAAATTGAGTACCCTTGACGGGTACTCAATTTATTGTGAAATGCCCCATTTTTGAATAAAAACTTACTGATTAGAACATATTGAAGAAGCTAAACCGATCTTTGTGGGACGATTTTTTAATGTTTATTACTTTTTCGCCCAAATCAGTTTGATCTCCGTTTTTATTTGTTACACGCAATTTGATTATATGCTTGCCCGTGGAATACTTGGATGTATCAAGGCTGTAAAAGAAGCCTGATTTTTTGGTTTTATACTCAGGGTATCTCCAGTAAATATCATGCCTTGTAACACCATAATTTGCTTTTCCTGCTACTTTGCCATCTACAAGTATTTCAACTTTTGAAATTTCTTTTGAATCAAGAACCCATCCCATAATTAACAATTTTCCGTTAACAGTAGAATTTCCTTTTGGTGAATCAATATATCCTTTTGCTGGAAGGTCTGCTTTTTTTGCTTTTATATTTATCTGCCCCTCTGTAAAATTTGCAGGTATAGGTTTGAGGTCAAAGTCTCCGAAAGAAAAATCATTTATCTGTGTTATTTGTGTTGTTCCTAAGGGTGCATCTTTTTTAATCTTTAAGCTTATTACTGCAAAATTACCGTCTTCTGTTATCAATCCACGACCAGATACAGTTTCGTCAATATACAGCATGACTATTTCAGATTTCAAATTTAGATTATACGAAAAGTTTTTGTTTGGATTTATTACTATATTTCCCGGTTTTATTGCTGTGACTTCAAATATATCCGTATCAAAAGAAAGGCTGAAATCACAACATATAAGTCCCTCTGAAGGTACATTAACAAATCGGACGGGTACTTTTATAATATCTCCCGGTCTACCTTCTTCAGTACCTATTTCCACATTTAACACGGGGGTTGGCTTAGGAGCAGCCGGTGTAGAAGAAGGTGTCGGAAAAGGAGTAACCGGCTCAGGTATAAGCGTAGGCTCAGGTGTAGGTGTCGGTTCAGGTGTAAGCGTCGGTTCAGGTGTAGGTGTCGGTTCAGGTGTAGGTGTCGGTTCAGGTGTAGGTGTCGGTTCAGGTGTAAGTGTCGGTTCTGGTATAAGCGTAGGCTCGGGTGTAAGTGTAGGTGTAGGTACATCGGATGCTTGTACGATTACAGTGCCGTTTATAAAGGATACAGGTATATTTATTAAGTCATAGTCTGCGAAGCAATAATCTTTATTATATAAGTAATTAAACTGTTCTATTTCGGTAGTAGAGTTATAACTTGCAGTTTCCTTTATTTTAATGCTTATTTCTGCGAATACTCCATCCTCTGTTATTCTTTCCAGCCCAATTCCGGTTTCGTCAAAAAATGCAATTGTTACAAAACTTTTCCTTTCCAATGAATAGTCGAATATTTGAGAATCATCGTTTTTATGTACGATGTAATGGAAGGACTCTTTAGGACTTTTAATAATCTTTCCTGCCAACACTTCTATTATTTCCAACAAATTTGAATCATAAGATAGTTTGAAATCACAGTTATTAACTCCGGTTGATGGCACATTGACAAACCTGATTGGTACTTTTACAGTGTCTCCCGGTATGCCTTTTACTGTGCCTATTTCCACTTTGAATTCGTCCATGGGTATTTCAAAAGGTGATGGTGTAGGAGTTGAAGTAGGTGTTGAAGTAATTGTGGGTGTTGAAGTAATTGT
>CAYPCH010000029.1:31710-33756 GCA_964409165.1 uncultured Oscillospiraceae bacterium
ATGGTGTAGGAGTTGAAGTAGGTGTTGAAGTAATTGTGGGTGTTGAAGTAATTGTAGGTGTAGGAGTAGGAGTTGGAGTTGGAGTGTATGGAAGATCATCTGAAGGAATTACAGTAACAACTCCGTTTTTAATACTTGTAGGTATTGAATTAAAGTCGTAGTTTCCAAAACAAATAGAACCTTTAGGAGCAATTTCAAGTATGCTTACCGCTTGTGCATATGGTTTTATTTTGAATCTCATAACGGCAAACTCTCCACTTTCCGTTATTAATTCTTTGCCTAACTGTTCTTCATCAACATAGAATAAGCAAACAGAGCCGACTTTATCATGGTAGTCTAGATTTACATCCGGGTTTTTAGTTATGGCACCCGCTTTTATTTCAATAAACTCAAGTGCTTTTGAATCATAAGATATTGTAAAATCACAGTTATTTATTCCTGAAGAAGGTACGTTTGCGAAATTAATGCTCACATCCACAATATCTCCAGGTTTGCCTTCAGTAGATTTAATTTCTAACTGTATTGGCTGTTTGTAGATGACAAAATTTACTCCACCTACTAGACCATACCAAGGTATGTATGTCAGGTTGTTACTCCCAAAGGTGCCATTTGACCCTATGGATAGGGTGCTATAATCGGATATTTCGTTAGAATATTGCGGTTTATTATCTTTTATTTTAAACAGGATATTTGTGAATGCACCATTTTGCTTGATTGAGTACTCTCCTGTTCCTGTTGATTCACAGTATAGAAAGTATATTGCTCCTTCTTCCGAAATAACATTACTGTCGAAACTGTTTGAAGGGTCTTCAACAATTGTTCCCGGCAATACGCTTACAACTTCTAAACGACTTGAATCATAACGCAGTTTGAAGTCACAGTTAAGTATTCCCGAAGAGGGTACATTGGAAAAATCAATTGGTATCATTACTACGTCTCCAGGATTTCCATCCACTTTGCCTACTGTTAATTTGAGTGTAGATTGTTCATCTGTGGTTAATGGCTGCTCATAAGCAAATGACAATGATGCCATTGATAATATCATACACAGCATCACAAAGACACTTACAACTGACCTTAATGATTTCATATACATTTCTAAATCCCCCTTTTAATAAGAAAGTTATATATGAAAAGGTATAGACCTTTTCAATACTGATTAGGGCCATTTCCTGAAAGGAAATCCGGCAAAAAGCGAGGGACTCGATGTCCCGAAGCTTTTTAGTAATACAAAAAAGCTATATAAAAGTATATCAATTCCTGCAATTATTTACCAAATACTAATAGTGCATAATATAATGCATAATAATATTTTGCAATAATTACCAAGTATTTCTATATTTATATAGCTATTTTATAACATTGGTGTCAATTTGTAAATACAGATATAAAAGTATAAAAAGGCAGTAACATTAGCGATTAGTGTAATAAAGGATAAGTAAAATATTATTTGCCTGTTTCTCCTTTTTCCGCTGTTTCTCCAGTTTCCCGACTACCTATAAGCATATTTTTATCTATGGTGGGTTCGTCTATAAATATTTTCGGGTCTATGTTCTTTCCTTCTATAACAATTAGCGGAAATTGAGGAATATTGAATGCCGATTCACTCGTCAATCCTTCGGGGTTAAAAGGCGGCAGAGTTTTCATATCAGGTTCAGTTGCTTTGCTATCGGGTACTGTATAATAAACAGATGCGGGTTTAATAATTGCTGAAACTTTATATGTATTGGTTAAAGTCTGTGAATGCCCCGTAGCTGAAGTTATGGATATTACAAAAGACGATACCAAAAGTAGTTTTAATATTTTTTTCATGCTGTAATAGCCTCCTTTATTTGTATATTGGAGCAGAGTGTAATTTTTTATAGCTTTCAATTGGTATTAGACGTAAACAAATTATTTTAAGTTCCACTAAAATTCAATGAATTGGTTTTATTTTTTTTATTATATGCAGTATAATAGATAGGAAAGTCATAAATACAGTGATTTACTTGTATATAACTCAACTTTCCCACAGTATTTATGGGCTCTTTGCCACTAACGTAGCAT
>CAYPCH010000030.1:0-4015 GCA_964409165.1 uncultured Oscillospiraceae bacterium
AACTCAACTTTTCCACTTATAGTATTTTGAGGCTCTAGTTGCTCACAAGTTAAGGTCAAAAAGTTTACTTTTTGACCGCAGTGAGCAATGTTACGTTAGTGGCAAACAGCCCATAAATACTGTGGGAAAGTTGAGTATATAATATAAAAAATTAAAATTTATATAAGGGGAGCGAAGTTTATGCCAAACAAATTAATCCTTGCAAGAAGGTTTAAAGTCCTTCTCGTTATTATTTTTCTTATGATTTCAGTTTTAAGGATGCCTGTAGAAGTCAGTGCAAAACCGGAGTACAATTTTGCAAAAGCACTCCAGCTTTCTCTCTATTTCTATGATGCAAACAAATGCGGTCCGGGTATAACAGGCGGACGCCTTGAATGGCGCGGAGACTGTCACGTTGAGGATATGGAACTTCCATTGATTCCGATGACTGAAACCTTCAAAGGAACCAACCTATCTCAAAGCTTTATCAACAAGTACAAAAGCATATTGGATCCTGACGGCAATGGCTCGCTGGATTTAAGCGGGGGTATGCATGATGCAGGAGACCATGTCAAATTTGGTCTTCCCCAGTCTTATGCAGCTTCCACTGTAGGATGGGGATTTTACGAGTTTAGGGACGCATATATCGAGGTAGGTGTAGAAGAACACACAAAAGAGATATTGCGCTGGTTTAACGATTTCTTACTCAAGTCCACATTCAGGGACAAAAACGGCGATGTTATCGCTTTTTGCTATCAGGTAGGAGAAGGTGATGTTGACCACGACTACTGGAACCCTCCTGAACTTCAAAATCCGGTAATTATAAAGGATTTAGAAAGACCTGCATATTTTGCTACCGTAGATTCGCCTGCCAGCGACCAGTGCGCTGGAGCTGCTGCATCTCTTGCAATAAACTATTTGAATTTCAAAGATGAAGATCCAGAATACGCAGAAAAGTGTTTGGATACAGCTTTGGCACTCTATAATTTTGCCAAGGACAATCGTGGGCTAGGCTATTCCGGTGGATTTTACACATCTTTTTACGATTCTGACGAACTGGCATGGGCAGCCGTCTGGCTCAATATTGCAACCGGGAATGAAGAATACATAGACCATATAATATCAACAGATGCAAACGGCGTATATACAGGTTACCTGCAAAAAATAATAGTTGATACCGGTAATGACTGGCAAAATATCTGGGTTCACTGTTGGGATACCGTATGGGGCGGGGTTTTTGCCAAGCTTGCACCCATAACCAATACAGAAAGAGACTGGTATATCTTCCGTTGGAATCTCGAATACTGGTCCGGGGTCGCCCATGAAGACACAAATGACACCAACTTTTTAGCAAAAACACCAGCAGGATTCAGCATGCTAAACTCTTACGGTTCAGCAAGATACAATACTGCTGCCCAGCTTTGTGCGGTAGTTTACAAAAAATATACCAACAACAGCGACTTTTCCGATTGGGCAAAAAATCAAATGGAATATATTATGGGCAACAACCCAATGGAAAGAGCCTACATAGTTGGTTATTCACCTAATGCTGCTTCACACCCGCACCACCGTGCTTCCCATGGTTCTAAAACACTTAGCATGGACGATCCGCCGGATCAGGTGCATACCTTATGGGGGGCTTTGGTCGGAGGACCTGATGCGGAAGATTTTCACAAGGATGTAACATCCGATTATATATACAACGAAGTAGCTATAGACTATAATGCCGCTTTTGTAGGTGCTTGTGCCGGTTTATATACTTATTACGGTAAGGGACACAAGCCTGTCGAAAATTTCCCACCCAGGGAAACCAGACCAGTCGAATTTTTTGTTGAAGCCAAGGTTGAACAAGAGAACACTGAGAGAACCCAGGTTACTCTGCGCATACACAATGAATCTGCCTATCCCCCTCATTACGAAACGGGTATGATGGCACGTTATTACTTCAATGTAAATGAACTTTTAAATGCAGGACAGTCGATTGATGATGTTGAAATGGAAGTATATTATGATGAAAATGAAAAAAGTTTTGATGGACCGGCAATCCGCACGGGTCCGATAAAATATGACGACAGTGGCACATATTATGTTGAGTTCGACTGGGAGGGGAAACAGATATACGCTGCCCGGGAACTGCAATTTGCGCTGGTTGCGGCACAGGACAGCAATTTCAAAAGCAATTGGGACCCCAAAAACGATTACAGCAGGGAAGGCTTGGGCAAAACATATGTTACAACTGAAAGGGTACCGCTATATATTAACGGTGAAAAAGTGTTTGGAGAAGAACCTGAAAAATTGTCACCATCTCCTACACCCACTATTAACCCTAATATTACCCCAGTACCTGCAACGCCTGAAGTTGCAAAGCTTAAGGTGTTATACAAGTGTTTAACTATTTCCGACTCAACAAAGGACATAAGAACGGTTCTGAAAATTGAAAACCTCGGTACAAAACCGGTAAATCTTTCCGATGTTAAGGTTCAATACTGGTATACAGAAGATTCAGCGGCATCACCAGTTTTCTCCTGTGATTTTGCTCATGTTTCAAGCGATAATGTGACAGGCGAGTTTATTACACCGAAAACTACCGCAAGTAATGCCGACCGTTATTTTCAGATAGGATTTACAAAAGACGCAGGTGTTTTAGGCGCCGGGGCAAATACGGGTGAAATTCAAATACGGGTTGCTACCGATGGAGATGTTTCATTTAATCAGAAAAACGATTACTCATATGATCCGGTAGCAAAGGATTTTAGGGAAAACCAAAATATCACTGTCACATACAACTCTGCTATAGCCTATGGGAATGCACCTGTGCCATTTGCCATTGAAACACCCGCCCCCGAAATCCTGTATGGTGACTTAAATGGCGATTCCATGGTAAACTCCACAGACTACGCAATATTAAAAAGGTATATCCTCGGAACTATTGATGAATCAGGCATATCAAAAGAAGCTGGCGATGTAGACGGAAGCGGCTCAATAACTTCAACCGATTATGCCCTTATTAAGAGATATCTGTTAGGATTAATATCCGATTTCCCCGTTAACAAATAGTAGAAAGCATACTATATATTTTGCAATAAACATTTTACATTGATTTTGGATATTGTAAAATACATATATTGTAAAACACATGTTTAGAAAAAACGAAAATATAAAACCCGCACGGTATAATTAACAGTTTACCGCTGCGGGTTTATTGTATAGCTGACAGAGCTACTTGGATTTATCTAGAACGGGCTCTCCTCGTTCCACGGAATATAATCAATACTTCCTGCTATCCTGTTCCCGTTATCACTCCAAGTCTCCAAACCGCTGTCATAAGTTGAAGGTCCTTGGGCAGAACCCCAATAATTGTATTGCGCATTGACCAATTGCTCCGAGTTGTTCAGCATGCCGAATTCCGAATTGTCCGTAAACGCACCGTCTGTCACATCAATTATTTGCTGCGAGTTCGAATAAAGGCCTATCTGGGTATTGTATATGTTTGAAAAAATACTGCTTATATAACCTTTATTATATATACCATAACTGCATTCCCATGTATAAACATCTGCTGAGTACAAAATTCCCTTTTCGTACAGCAATATTCCGGCCATTGTACTATTTGTTACATTGCAGAAAACCATGTTTACTGTACCTTCATTAATTATCAAACCGTATTTAGGCTCTATTGAACCAGGTACTGGTGTCGGCGTAGGTGTAAGTACTGGTGTCAATGTTGGTGTAAGAACCGGCGTTAACGTCGGTGTAAGTATAGGCGTAGGTGTGTATGTCAGCTTTGGTGTGCGTGTTGGCTTTGGCGTGCGTGTTGGCTTTGGCCAACAATTTATCGTCGGTTTTGGTGTTTTCTTTATTGTCACTTTCGGCGTACTCTTCTGTGTTGGTTTTGGCCAACAATTCACTGTCGGTTTTGGTGTTTTCTTTACTGTCACTTTCGGCGTACTCTTCTCTGTCGGTTTTGGCCAACAATTCACTGTCGGTTTTGGTGTTTTCTTTATTGTCACTTTCGGCGTACTCTTCTGTGTTGGTT
>CAYPCH010000030.1:4115-8847 GCA_964409165.1 uncultured Oscillospiraceae bacterium
CAATTCACTGTCGGTTTTGGTGTTTTCTTTACTGTCACTTTCGGCGTACTCTTCTGTGTTGGTTTTGGCCAACAATTCACTGTCGGTTTTGGTGTTTTCTTTACTGTCACTTTCGGCGTACTCTTCTCTGTCGGTTTTGAAGTATATACAGGACAGAAAAACGAAATTTCTTCCTGATAATAGCCAATACCTGAACTTGATTCAACCTGCTCAAATATGTTGTCGGTACTTTCACCCTCTTGCCCCTTAACTGGAAAATGAGCTGAGACATAACCAGGAATATGTTCAGGTATTAATGTTATAGTTTTCTCCGATGTCATTGATAGGCTAGAAGGTACAGGAAAGTCAACAGGTCTTTTACTGACAATAAAGTAATCGGCGGATACATTCATCCTTCCATTACTGAAGTTTTGAAAAATTAGTTGTGTCCAGTATGATTTTGCCTTGAATTTAAATTGTACAATTTCCCATTCACCTATAGTGGTATTTGATCCATTCAAAAATTTGCTTGAACCAAGTTCACCCATGTACAAATCAGATGCCAAAATTCTCGCTCCCCCCCATGAGGGTTTTTTAGCTATAGAGTTAATCCTTACCGCAGCGCAAACGTAATATTCTTTGCCCTTCACGGTATTGAAAATCTGCCACACACCGCCTGTACCGTCAACGGTCAAACCATATTTTCCCATATATGCAGACCTTTTGTTAACGGTAACTCCCCAAAAGCTACTTCCCCATTTGTAACTATTTCCCGTCTCAAAATTCCCATTCCCCAGAATATTTTTAGTTTCAGGTGTTGGAGTCGGGGCTTTAGACGGGGAAGGTTCAGCGGACGGCGTAGGTACTAACAACGGTGTCTGTGTTGGTGACCAAAAGGGAGTTTGTGCCGTGGTAGGTGTTGGAGTGGACATCATGGTAGCTGTCGGGGTAAGTGTTGGTGACAATGACAGTTCAGGAGTTGGTGACGGTGTAGATGATGATAATGGGGTAGGGGTAGAGGTCGCAATAGGAGTAGTTATAGGAGTAGTTATAGGAGTAGTTATAGGAGTAGTTATAGGAGTCGGTGTAGAAAACGGAGTGGGTGACGAAGATAATTGATAAACCAGATCCTTGACAGTAACATCAGTCCCGTTAAACAATCCGTTCTCCTCTACATATATTGCATAATACTGCACATCAGAAACACTGCACGAGGTAAGATTGAGTTCGCCCCCTACGGTAAACGCCTTACTTGCGAACTTTACAGTGACGCCTACACCATTAAAGCTACCGTCTTCGGATATCACAATTCCATACCATAAGTCGTCTACATCAAGTGTATCTAACGTTCCATCATCAAGACTTGAAGTAAACATAACATATTCCTGCGAATCTGCTGTAGCATATAGTCTTCCATTAACAGTAATTTTAGAGCCTGGTGTTAACTGTATAACCGCACCGGAATTAATGCTTAATCGTATCCCTTCAGCTATAATTAACTCACCGTCAATTATAAACGGTCCGTCTTCTCTATTCCAGTCAGTATCTTCTGTAATGTATGTTGTATTGGACAATGAGTTGTTTACGCTAAATACGTTAAATAAACTGTTCATGGTGTTCGTGCTTGATTTTGCAGATGCGGATCTTTCTACTGCACCTTCTGCTGGTGTTTTTTCTGCTGTTTCTTCTGATACTTCTTCTAATATTTTTTCAGCTACTTCTTCTGACACTTTTCCTGACATTTTTGCTGACATTTTTCCTGACACTTCTTCTGTTACTATTCTCTGTGTCAAAGTCTGCACCATCAATCCCTTTCCTACGGATGCATCCACAGACAACGGTTCACTGAAATCAGAGAAATTGTTGTAATTATCAACAGCTCTAACGGTATATATATTTTCTTCTTCCTGAAAAACATTATCGTCTCTGTATATATTCCGGGATGTTCTCCCTACTAGCTGTCCGTTCCTAAATATATGATATCCTTTCATACCGCCATCATCTTTGGAATGCTCCCATGACAGTATAACAGATTTTTGGTTCTCTACTGATACTTCAAGATTTGAAGGAATGGAAGGGGGAACATCGTCAATCAGAACTTTTATAGTCAGAGGACTGCTCTTTTTTGATATCCTTCCGTCTTGATAAATCGCCTTAATTTCATACATGTAGCTTTTATCCTGCTCTACAGTTTCGTCCATATAAAAATTGGTATTACTAAATCCAATTTCCTTACCGTCTCGTAAAACAACATAGTTATCAATAAATTCATTGTTTTCTGCCTGCTCCCATTTGATAAGAACAGACTTTTGAGTAACCGCCACAAGACTTAATTCAGAAGGAGTGTCCATTAGGACAGCGCTATCTTGAGCCATACCGGAATTGGTACCGTTTATACGTGGGATAAGCAATGTACTGAGAAGAAAAAATAAAATCACCGATAAAATCCTTACCTTTTTTACGTTCCTGGAATTCATATTATGCCTCCTATCTACTAACTCAAACTGCTAAATAAGTTATAATCTTGAAGCTAACTTGTATCCATACCCGCTCTCCTATATTTGTGATCCCATTTGTGGTATTATAGTATCGTTGTTAGTGTTTTTTCTGTAAATGTGGACATAAATTACTGATATGACTTACAAATTCATAAATTGTAGCTTATGATATGTTATCAACAGAATATGTTATAAAACATAATTAAATATAATAATAGTTTTATTATACAGAAATTTTATCTTGAATTCAATTAGTTATAAGTACGAAAACAGATTGAATGCTTAGTCCTATCTCATTGAACATATAGACCTATTTTGCTGATTTGCAATACATGGAAGCGCATATTTCATGCGCATTATAAAAAGTTATATTATAGTTTGTTAAAATGTGTAACATCATACATTTTAACCATTATTATTATAAAGCAAATAATTATAAGAAGAAAACCGCCAAAAGATTAATTTTTACTTTAAATTGTACTTTTTTTAGTGTATGATATATTTATCTCAAGGAAAAAACAGTCGAATAATTCCAATGGCTTTTGCAAATTAAGAGTTTTACACTGTTTTTTTTGGAAAAATAATTTTATGCACTCGAAACCAAAAGAGAAGGAAGCCCACGATGGTGAATAATGCATTTAATACAAATAGCAAAACTATAACACTACATAAACCTGATCTAAGGTTAAAACTATTATCTGCGCTAAAAGAAAGAGTTTCCCCTCTTTTCTTTATTCTTATTGCTGTTCACATTTTTATTACTATAATACAGGCTCTCGATTTATTGCCAATACGTGGAAAAGCATTGCTGGGAATTATAGAAATAGGACTTTCAGCATTTATATCTTACCGTTTTGGTTATTTAGGGATGGTTTTTTGCCTGTTTACTAATGGTATGGCTGCTGTCAATATGTTCATTATGTCACAGCGTATATCTGCTGTTGTAGCACAAGAATCGATGTACTTATATTACAAACTGGTTGAGATAACAAAAAGCACTTCAGGTATGCTTTTCTCCTTATCGGCTAACAGAGTAGCTCTTATGGTGGCCTCGGTCATGATTGCTTATACATCCGAACAGAGCAGAAAAAACATCAAAAGGTTGGAATGGCTTGCAAATATTGATGGAGTAACCGGCTTATATAACCATAGATATTTTCAATCGAAGCTTGAAGAAGAAATTGCAAAATCAAATGAAAAAAACAGTACTTTAGGAATGCTGATGATCGACCTTGATAACTTTAAAAAGTTTAATGACAAATACGGGCATAAAGCTGGAGATATACTGCTTTCAAAAACATCTAAAATATTTATGTCTCAAACAAGGGAGCAGGATATTGTTTGCAGATATGGTGGCGATGAATTTGCCATATTATTACCAGATGCAACTCCTGAAAATATTCTATCCGTTATTGAATGCATAAGAAAGTCTTTTTCTAAAATATCACAATTGGATGATTGTTTTTCGTTGCCTGACAAGATTACTATTTCGGCTGGGTACTCAATATACCCTGACCTTGCCAAGAACAAGGATGATTTGATTATGCAGGCAGACAGCGCGCTTTATCAGGCAAAAAATATGGGTAGAAACAACATACAGCTTTATCGGGACATTTTTGAAGATATCAAGTTTTTCTTCGACTCGGACGAGCAACTATTAGGAGGTCTAAGAGCACTTTTAGGTACTGTATCTGCAAAAGACAAATATACTTTGGGGCATTCGGAACGTGTTATGGATTATGCAGTTATGATAGGCAGGGCAATGGGGCTTAGAGGCGAGAGAATCAAGCTTCTTAAAATTGCTTCTTTGCTGCATGATATCGGCAAAGTAGAAATCCCCGAGTCGGTACTCAATAAGAGTGAACCACTGTCTGAAGAAGATCTATATATGCTCCAAAAGCATCCGGGTTATAGTGTCGATATTTTAGAGCCCCTTTCAAGTATTGACCAATTGATAGATACAATCAAACACCACCATGAAAGGTATGATGGCAAAGGATATCCAAGTGGAATCAAAGGCAATGATATACCCCTCGAAGCCAGAATTTTATGCGTAGCCGATGCCTTTGATGCAATGTTGTCCGACAGACCATATAGAAAAGGCATGAAGGTTGATGCTGTATTAGCTGAGCTGGAAAGCAATGCAGGTACGCAGTTTGACCCCTATACAGTACAGACCTTTATAAGCACTCTCAAAGCCAATAACGCCCTCAGGTCTTATACAGAAGTTTAAATTCAACGAGTCAGTGAGTCAG
>CAYPCH010000030.1:8947-19575 GCA_964409165.1 uncultured Oscillospiraceae bacterium
CAGTGAGTCAGGGGACGGTTCTCTGACTCACTAGACAATAAAACACTTGACAATCATATTCGACAAATGTAAAATATACTTATATTTCGACAAATGCAAAACGAGGTGAACCATTATGAATAAAATTGCAAAACTTCCCGAAGCAGAGCTTGAAATAATAATGATTGTTTGGGACTTGGGTGAAAACGCCACAAGTGAACAAATTATGAACCGGCTGGAAGGCAGAAAAAGTTGGGAACGAACTACTGTTTTAAACTTTTTATCCAGGCTTGTGGACAGAGGTTTTTTAAGGCTTGAAAAACGTGGAAAGATTAATCTGTACACACCAATAATTTCGAAATGCGAATATCTGGAACATGCAAGTAAATCTTTTTTAGAGAAGATGTATAATAATTCCGTTAAGAAGCTGGTAGCCACCCTGTATAACAGTCAAAGCATTTCAAAAGAGGATCTAAAGGAACTAAAACGCTTTATTGAGGAGGCTGAATAAAATGTTTTACAGTATTTTTAGCGTATCACTTGCAATGTCTGCAATAATTTTGATTCTGATCATAGTTTCGCCTTTTATAAATAAGCATTATTCAGCCTCTTGGTGTTATTTTGCATGGCTTTTTGTGGCTCTGCGCCTGGTATTCCCTTTTGAAATAAGTCTGCCGGATGCGCCTGTTCAACTGCCCGCTCCAACAACCGTCGTAATAGGAAATAATAGTGGTCTTCCGTCTTCAGTTACGGACGGTATTTTCGAAATGCCGAACCATCAGATTCACTCTCCAACTGGCTACAAGCCGGTCAACTACGCCCTTGCCGACAAAGGTAAGAGTGTTTCAATACATGAATTGTTGTTAATTATTTGGTCTGTAGGAGTTGCTACATTTTTTCTTTATCATGTTATCAGTTATATGATTTTTATTATAAGAATCAAAAAATCGTGTGTTCCCTCAAACATTTCATCCCGGCTAACGGTGATGAAGTGCAGAAGAATTGCAACCCCTATGCTGGTGGGTTTTTTTAGACCTGTCATTTTAATACCCGATGCATCATACACACATGAAGAACTAAACGTAATATTAAGCCACGAAATAACTCATTTCAAACGGGGAGATTTGTGGTATAAGCTACTTTTAGTTATTGTGAACTCACTTCATTGGTTTAACCCTTTTGTTTATGCAATGGTGCATTACGCAAATATTGATTTGGAGCTATCCTGTGACAACATTGTAGTAAAAAATAAGGATATGGCCTTTAGAAAGACCTACTCGGCTACAATATTGAATTCCACTCATAGAGAAAAATCAACTGCGCTCTCTACCTATTTCGGAGGAGGTAAGAAAAGTCTTAAAAGTCTTAAAAGCCGTATTGCCAATATACTTGATATGAGTAAAAAGAAAAAAGGAATTTTTGCAGGTATAATTCTTGCGATTTGTACTTTATCGGCAGGACTCCTCATATCAATGCAAAATAATTCCGCCGATAATACAACCGGATTAAAGGCTGACCTGACTGAGAAACGGTTGGCATCCCTTGCAAATCAGAATATCGGTGCCAGTATGGCAACACTGGATTATGCTGATGATAGAAGAGTTATACTTCATTACAGCTATGCACTTATTGTATACGACCTTGAAAACCAATCAATTCACCGTATGCTTGACCTGGAGAAGCTGAATATCCCCTATAACACACAGGGCGCAGAAGTTATACGTATTACTGTAAATAGTGCTGGCACAGAGATATTCATTAGCACATATTCAAAAAGCAAAAAATCATTTATATACAACATTGAAAATTTGACCATAGAGGAAACAAGCGGTACAGAGTATGGAGGCACATCCTTTGGCGGACTGAAAGCTACAACAGAACTTACCACACAGGGATACGTCATACACGGCTGGATCAGCCACCATTATGTCCAATTAGATAGCAGTGTGTGCTATTTGCTTTTAACCGACAGTAGCGTTGACACTATAAAAATTGTATTGGATGATAAAACCTGCAATAAAAAGCAATATACTGTTTTTAACCGGTCAGGTGTGACGGAGGAAACGGCAATTCTGCTAAAGGATACTTTGCTGCTGGCTGATATGGAAGGCAATGCAGCACCAATAAAATTAAAGAAAAACGATCTGGTTTACATGATTTATGATCAGAACAATGAGTTCTATTATGTGCAGGCACCTGTTAAAGGAGGTTTTCCTGCCTACGGGTATATTGCTAAAGATATTCTTTCATTTGACTGGGAGCGGAGTCAGCAAAATTTTGGCAGCGACTCAATAGAACTTATTCCCCATAACACTAATTTGCTTTATACCGACCTGCAACGGGAGGTAGACAATGGTCATTATCCGTGGCGGCTTGACCTGGAACAAACAGCTCTTGACTTCATACATTCCAAATTGCAAGTCGTGGAAGGAAAAATTGTTGATACTGAAATTGCCGGTGACAGAGCTTCAGTTACATTTCAGAAAACTGACGGGAGCAAAATTTTCATCACTCTGACAAAGCCTGTTAAGAAAGACCGTACAGGCATCTGGGTTGCCGATATGGATCAATACAGCTATTTAAAAACTGAATTATCGGCCTATCCCGCCGACTACAAGCCGGAAGATGCAGTAAAAGACGGTTTTATTACGGTTGTTGATGACAAGCTTCTTTCGGGAGATGAAACATTAAAAACTTTTATTGATAACAGCAACAAAGGCATCCCCGGTGAAATAGCCACATACAGCTATTTTGAAGGAGGCATGGTTTTAGGAAAAATAGTGTATGACGGAACGGTACTTTACGGCGTTTCAGACAATACCCGGCATGCTTCAGAGGATGATGGGGATGGATACGGGGAATTCAGTTATCGTTACATAAAAGTATTCGAAGGAAACACCGGGCTTCTCTATGTCTGTTTACTGGATGATAATAGTGTTACATTTGAAACCTTGATGAAAAGTTTTTCGAGCAGCTTAATACAAAACCATATACCCTCCAAATTCATTTTAACTTATGACCCCGGTCACTGAGTAATTAATTGTTGTAATGGTTGTACCAAGTTAAATGAGACGAGCATGGATACCGTTTTAAGCTTTACAATTTCTGCAAAGTCTATTCCGCGACTTATTGCACTATCTTTTGGCAAATGATAGAATGAGTCAGTGAGTCAGGGGACGGTTCTTCGACTCACTTCGCCTCATATTCCAAATCAGCGAATCAGCGAATCAGTTAATTGATATAATAGGTATAATAGGTATAATAGGTATAATAGGTATAATAGGTGTAGTGAGTATAATGTACATAAAAGGTGGGAGTATATGCCAAGACAAAAAAGAACAAAAAGCCAAAGCAACGTTTATCATGTAATGATTAGAGGAAATGAAAAGAACAACATATTTTTTGATGACGAAGACAGGCATAGATTTATCAAAATTCTGTCTCGGAAGAATAACGACGAGAAATTTTCAATATACGCGTATTGCCTGATGAGTAATCATGTTCATCTTGTTATAAACGAACACAATGAAAATATTTCAGACATAATGAAAAAGATAAATGTAAGCTACGTATATTATGTTAACAGGAAATATGAAAGGATTGGGCATTTATTTCAGGATAGATTTAGAAGTGAAGCAATAGAAGATGAGAACTACCTGCTTTCGGCAGTCAGGTATGTTCATAATAATCCTGTAAATGCAAATTTGGTTAAAGAAGCATCCCGATATAAGTGGAGTAGCTATAACGCATATATAGATGAAAATACCCCCGCAAAAAATGTCGTTGACACTGATTATTTACTCAATATGCTTTCAACTGACCGTATAAAAGCTGTGAAACAATTTGTTGAGTTCTCCCGCCGGGATAATGAAGACAGTTTTATTGAACATAATGATAATTGTGCCTTAAAGAAGACCATGTTTAATGAAAACCAAATTAGTATGTTTATAAACGGTTTTTTAACTGAAAACAATATAAAATTGGAAACCCTTAAAGACAAATCAAATATACAAATACGGAATAAATTAATATATGAGCTCAAAACGAAATCAACACTCTCTGTACGGCAAATAGCAGAACTTCTGGATATAAACAGAAACACTGTTCAAAGGGCAGAGTGAGTTAATGAGTCAGAGAACCGTCCCCTGACTCACCACTTCTCTATGTCTATTAGCCTTGTTATACCAACTTCCCTGTCGTATTTTGCCGTATAGCACCAGTCAAACTGTTCTGTTTCAAAATCCCTCTGAGGCCTTTTTATACTAATATTTTCGGTTACATATATTTTGTATTCGTCGGTGTACAACTCGTATTTTATTGCATATATATCAAAGCTCTCAAGCCTTTCTTTTATGCCCTGGCTTCTCAATCTTGCGACAAGCTCCTTCTGGTCATTATACAGTTTACTGTCCTTTTCAAGCACGGCTTCAACCTTCTGAAAATCATTTGCATTTATCGCATCTATTATACTCTGCTCATACACACCAAGAACTTCTTCAACGCTTGCTATTATTTTTTCATTGCTCACATCAATGTATTGGGTTACATTCTGCTTAATTTCCTTATCAAAAGATTTCCAAAACTCGCCATCAACATCAATTAAGTCAATAATCTTACCATATGGTATATTAAAGTAAACAAAACCTCCAGCATACGCATTTATATCCCCCGGGTGGAAGTAAAGGGTCAGACAGTCCTTTGAAATGAAAAAATGGGAGTCATCTGTGATATTTGGCTGCACTTCCGAACTTATACTCTCATTTATTGCGTAATCCTTGGGAACCAGCTCTCTAACAGCAGATGTAAGTCTATCGGTATACAACACATCTTTTTTGAATAGATCCTTCAATCGGTAAAACCTACCTGTTTCAAGATCAATATGGTACTTTTCGCTGTATGGGCTACCATGAGCTGCACCAATAGGATAAAAATATGCGTCAAGGCTGACCAAAAGTAAATCCCTGTTCTTTTCAGCAGTAAAGCTCTTATCAATAGTTGATGCATCATAAAATTCTTCTACTGGTTTGTCTGTCCCGTTATCATCTGTATAATTACCTATAAACTCTTCTTTTAATTTATTATTAATACTGTCCTGAACACTTTTTGAAGAAAATCCTGAAAATTGCGGATATGAAATGTCTGTATAATAATCAGGTTGGAATCTTACCGTTTTTACTTCCAATCCATCATCAAGTTTTATTGTTTCATCACCTTGCCATATAACTTTTCCGTCATTGGAGAAATAATAATATATAGTACTATCAACACTCCCCCTGATCAGATTATTAACTTTTTTGAGTATTCCGGCTCCTTCGAATTTCGGAAGATTCCCAGCAATATTTCCTTCTCTATCGATGAAAAATGTAGATTTTCCATCACTACAGGATGCATAATCTCCATCAAATTTCTCAAGGTTAAAATATTTAAAAGGCGTCAACTGCTTACCCTGCTCGTCAAAAATTGCCTTTGGCAGTAAATAGCCAAAATAAGAATGGTAGAATTCGCCTTTATATGCTGAAAAACGATTGGCACCAAGATAAGTTATTTCAATGTACTCAGGACTCATAATAAAATTCCCTTTTTTATCAATAAGCCCGAAATAGTTCTCATATTCAGCTACCTGACATTTAACAACAGCAAACCCTTCCTGAAAGCCAGACACGCTTTTAAATTGAGGGCTAATCACTATTTCTCCTGCTTCATTTTTAACCCCCCACTTTTCTCTTGTTTCATTTAAGAACGGCTTCATTCCATCTTTGGTTTCTCTCAGTGCTATGTATTGGTCAATTTCTTCGAGAACCTTGCCTTCCTTGTCTATAATAGCATGTTTGCGGTAATCCAGTTGCACACAAGCCTTGTCACCTACAAAAGGATAGCAATGTTTATAAATTGCCGGTATAACAACCTCACCCTTATCATTCATATAACCGTATAAAGTATCCGACATGCTATTTTGTTTGAAGCAGAACATACCATTTGCATAATCATACACATCGTATTCACTTTCAAACACTATATTTCCACCATTATCCAACACTACTGACTTACTCTCCTTGGTATTAAAAAACAAGAATTCTTCATTCCTAGAATAAATATTTGTGGTATAAAAAGGACCTGCAACTATATTTCCAGTTCTGTCGACAAGATTTATTCTATAATTATATTTCTGGACAAACAGATAATCCTCTTCTTCATTTGTTTCAACCGCTGCAACTGCTACACCGTTTTTGTTAAATTCATTGATAAAATCATATTCCGGCTCTACTATAAACTTTCCGGAATCATTAATAAACCCCCACTTTTTTTTATCTTTCTCCATTTGAAAAGCAGGATATAGGTGTATTCCCTTTACTTCTGAGTTTTCACCCATTTCATCAATTATGCTTACAGCTTCCTTCTCTTTGCTTCCGTCCTTATCACTGTTATTGCCAAAACCTGAACATGCAGTAACTGTAAGAAAAATGACAATTATAATCATTATTCCGAATTTATTCATATGTGCTCCTTTTTAAATCATAATAATTTGTTTTCATATTTTACATCGTTTTAGCTGCACATTCAACAACAAAAAAGTTAAATCTACTAACTCAGATTGAGTCAGGGGACGGTTCTCTGACTCAGAATCAATAGTCAAAGTGAGTCAGAGAACCGTCCCCTGACTCACTTACTCAGATTAGTCAATGCTTATAACAAGATCAGAACCGATGTGAATAGCTTTAACAGCATCGACATTAATCGGCTCATATAATGTGAATTTCGAAACTCCTTGGGCACCTGTTAATGTGTTTCGTGAAGTTCCGACTCCAATTAACATGTGCTTATATGCTGCTTTAGTAATATCGGGATATCCGACCGTACTGCCATCCTTCATTTCAATCCAGGCATGGAAAGTGTGCGTTGTCAGATAATTTCCATCATCTGATGTCCAATTAAATTCAAGCATAAGAGTATTAAGCTTTACATCATTGACTATAACTTCGTCATAAACATATTCATTACTGTCTGTGTAATCAAATACTTGATTGCGCAACATGCTTGCTTCCTTATTTACGTCCAGATTAATCTCTTGAGTCTGTTGCTCTGGCACAGTAAACTGCACCCTCCATGTACCTTCCTTTACAATCTCATCATTGTGCTTAATTGAATTTATTGAAATCACAACAACAGAACCAGGGTAATCGCATAAATTAAAACTCTCAGATAAAGCTATTCCCATATGGTTATCAAGTTCATTTCCATCCGGGATATCAATGAAGGATGCTCCCCCACTGATAGCAACAAAATCAATCATTCCATTTAGCTCTTTTCGGGTTTCAATTTCTGGGTCATATCCAAAAAAGTATGTTGAACAACGGCGCGGGTTATGAAGGTTAACTTCATTTCCAAGTGAAGTAGTATATATTCCGCCATCACCTATATCTGTTGTATCAAATATCGTTCCATCGGTTGCGGTAATGTCAAAAAGTACATACAATTTGTTATCTGTTGCGGCTATACCGCTAACCACGATATCCAATCCTTCAAAGGTATTGCTCAAAACCTCCACTTCTGGATGTGAGTAAGTATATGCTGCATTTTCTGCACTATTGCCGAACAATTGTGTAAAAACAGCTGCATAATCCCAATTGTTTACCGCACCGACACTGAATGTCAACAGTAATACTACTGCCATTGCAACAACAACGATGTGCTTACCTGCTTTTTTATATACTTTTGTGTTGCTTTTTTCATCAAAGCTTTCAAGATTTTCACATGAGCTGATTATACGCATTCTAAGCTGGTCGCTCATAATAGTTTCCTCATACTCTTTGTTCCCCATAATAATCATTCCTTTCAAGCTGGTCTTTTAATAACTTACGTGCTCTATAAAGCCTGACAGCCACATTACTTGCAGAAATCCCTATTATTCGTGCAATACTCTTTACTGTACAACCTTCATAATAGTGCAAATATACAACTTTACGATATTTTGCAGGCAACATCCTGATAAAATCAAGCAAATCATCTCTGTTATTATCAAAACAAGGTTTCTCTGCCACCTCATCAAGCGAAACATTATAACGCCTGGAAGCTGATTTCAAAAAATCCTTGCAAAGATTTGTTGCAACACGTATAAGCCATGCTTTTTTATGCTCGTGACTGCTAAACTCTTTGTCACTTAGGAAAAGTTTCAAAAACACTTCCTGTGTTATATTCTCTGCATCAGCCTTATTTTTAAGATGATTCATTGCTATGCTTATAACCATATTACCAAACAGTTTTAAATCTTCGTTCATTTTTTGAGCCTCAATAGTTTCCACCTTCTTTCTGAAGCGCTTCAATAACAATACGATTCAGTTTTAAGTTTCATTACATTTTGGCATATAAAATTATATTAAAAAATAATTTCTGTTATATTTTACCTTCTCTAAGGAACTTAAAGTGCATTGTAAAATCTTTATCGCACTCAATATAGATTCTCGAATTTTCCTTTTGCACAGGCAATTTGAGAACACGCTACCAGCCACTATTCAGCAGGAATGCTTATTGATTCATTTTCATTTGCATATACCGAATATACCACATTTTTAAACCTCAATTCCATCTCCTGAGCTTTCCCCTCAAACCTGAAGGTTCTGTCAACTGCTTTGTCGCTTACAGCTTCACTATCATACAATTCCGGTTCCACTATTTCCATCTGTTCATCCCCTGAAAACATACCCATAACAGGTACTCCTCTGCTTGAAACAACAACACAGGTCATGTCATCTTCAAAATAGACCCTCTGTAAAACAATTTCATCGTCTACCTTAAGGTTCTGAGTTTCAAAGGATACATCAAAGGATTTGTCTATAATCCTTTCACTCTCAAGTCTTATATTCTTTATCTCAAGAGTGTTGAACTCCTCCGGCAGACCATCTCCATGGTTGGAAAAACTGATTACGTTTTTTCCAGTTCTGCTGTTTCCTCCATACATAATAACCATCTCACCTTTGTCGGTTACAAGGTCGAATACCAAATGAGGCTGCCTATCAGCACTATCTATTGCAAATGCTCTTTTAAATGGTTTCTTTGCTTCATCTGCTAAAGGCTCTATTACTCCGTTTATATAGGTACTCAGTAAAGATGCTGTCAATTTATCAAACCGGACATTGTAATCCCCAACCCTTACTTCTTTATTCAGCTTTTTTACAACAGTCCTTTTCATTGCCATGTTTCTGTCGAGAGTAAAGCTTATACTTTTCTCTTCCCTTTTGCCATCTACAATTATTGATATATTAAGTTTCATCCACTTTTCATAAAATTCAGGCGATTCAAAAGACATAATAAATATAACATTGTAATCATCTACAATATTTCCCTGTCCGCTTTTTTGCGGATATCCCATTGATTTGATACCACCTATATTCATAAACAAATGACGTGAAGCGTAATCAAGCTTCACTGCTGTACTTTTTAATCTATAAAATGCTACCAGTTCATTGTCATCAAACATTATACCGTCTAAAGTAAACTCAATCCCGTTGCTGAAAGTAACCGACTTATTTATTTCCTGTCCTGCTCCTTCATCATTCAGCCTCTTCAAACTCCCATAAGCGACATTGTCGTAGCCAATAATCTTTTTGCCATAATGTGCAAGAGCATCAAAGCTGTATGCTATCATAAGAGCTGCGATAAAGACCGCTGCAATAGCTCCTTTAGGCATACGCCAACCTGTAATATTCTTCTTTTTTGAACATTACCAATGATATCAAAGCCTCCTTATCGCCTTTTTTTGATTTCCTGATCAGGTCAATCATATCCATCCTCTTTCCCCCTTTCATAAGCTAGCGAGTCAGGGGACGGTTCTCTGACTCATCCGGATAATTGCTAATATACCTCTATGTATATATAATATATAATTGTATTCGTGTATATAGTTAACCACGCAAATTGTATTATTCTCAGCATTGAAAACCTGAAATTATGGAAATTGTGGAAATAGTATTAATCAGAAAATGATTCTATAAGGAGGACTCAAAATGGAAATGAACATGACTCAACAAACAATATCAAACGGTGACCCGGCACGCAATAAATTTGCTGTTACTTCATTGGTGCTTTCACTGGTAAGTATTTTACTAAGCCCGATAATTCTTATACAGATTTTAGGAATTATATTCGGCATTAAAGGCCTCAAATCTGAAAAAAGGCGATTGTCGATTACTGGACTGGTTATTAACAGTTTAACTATTGTTATAGCTCCCTTCGTTATTGCGACCATTGCTTTTTCAATGTTTGCAGGTATACTTAACAATGTCTAGCAAAAAGCAGATATAGCAATGGCTAATGAAATTGAACAAGCAATTATTTACTACATAACTGAAACAAATGATTTTGGTATGACCTTTGGAGAAAATGAAAAACCCACGGTTGAGAGAATTACAACTAAATTACAACAAGAAAACATTGTTAATGGCGTAAAAGTACCAGCTCTTCTTCAAAACGATAATTCAGATAACGGTTATACCCCTTTATACCGAGAACATAGGGGTTGGAAAATTGTAATTGATAAATCAGATATGTCTGTTGATGTTTCAATTTCTAATAGTGGAAATAGCTTGGATATTTGGGACTAAGCCAGAGGGTGAGAGCGAGAGTGAGTCAGAGGGAACCGTCCCCTGACTCCT
>CAYPCH010000030.1:19675-26788 GCA_964409165.1 uncultured Oscillospiraceae bacterium
TCCCCTGACTCCTGACCCACGTCCCCTGAGTCAGAGAACCGTCCCCTGACTCACTTCTGGCTTAATTGAAAGATGCTTTTAATTGGTTCCATTTCTCATTATAATAGGAAGTCATATCTTTACCAAGGTCAACAAACACTTCACACCTGTCGAGTATTTCCTGTGAAGGATACGCCGCAGGGTTGTTGCGTACATCTTCGTCCAACATGGCTTTTGCCTCTGTATGGGGTGTGGAATAGCCGATATAGTCTGTATTATTAAAGGCAATTTGAGGAGAATTCATAAAATTTATAAATGCCTCCGCAGCCTCTTTGTTTTTTGATGTTTTCGGAATAACCATGGCATCAAAAAACAAATTGGTACCCTCTTCCGGGGTTACATAATCCAAGTCCTCATTATAATCAGCTGTAAAAATAGCTTCACCTGAGTAAATCACAGCCAATGCTGCCTCTTCACCTATCATCTTGTCTTTTACCTGATCCATCACATAAGCCTGAACCAATGGACCCTGCTCAACTAATGCAGCTTGAGCCTCACCCACCTCATCCTTGTTTTTGCTGTTCAAAGAATAGCCCAATCTCTTAAGAGCAACTGCAAAGGAGTCCCTTACAGAATCCATCATGATGATTTGTCCCTTATACTTGCTGTCCCACAAAATATCCCATGAGGTTATTTCATCATCCACCATTTTGGTATTGTACAAAATCCCCAATGTTCCCCACATATATGGCACAGAATAAGCATTGTTCGGGTCAAAATCTAGGTTTTTAAAATTACTGTCAATGTATTTTGCATTTGGAATATTGTCAAAATTTAAAGGCAACAGCTCATTTTCAGCAATCAATTTTTCAATCATATAATCGGATGGTATCAGAACATCGTAATCCACAGCTCCAGATTTGTATTTGGCATACATAGCTTCATTAGAATCAAAAGGCTCATAAACCACTTTGATGCCAGTGTCTTTAGTAAAGAGTTCAAGGGTGTTTTCAGCAATATAGTCACCCCAGTTATAAACATTGATGGTGGTTCCGGCTAATGGCTTGTTGGGGTCCTTCCCTGCCTTGTTGACACAACCAGTCAATATTAGCATAAAAACAACCACCAGCATTACAGTCTTTTTCATATAGTTACTCCTCCCAACTTCTTTGTCTGTTTTTCAGAACGTTTATTTATAATCAAAAGCAATATCATTATGGATAAAAACAGCACAGTTGATACTGCATTGATTTCTGGTTTTATACCCCTGCGGGTCATTGTATAAATGGTAATGGACAGATTTGTCACTCCACCTCCGGTTGTAAAATAACTGATAACAAAGTCATCCAAAGAAAGTGTAAACGCCAACAAAAACCCTGTAATGATGTTGGGCATTATCTCTGGAATAATCACCTTAAATACCGCTTCCATCGGATATGCTCCCAAGTCCAATGCCGCCTCATATGTGAATTTGTTCATAGAGGCAAGCTTTGGCAGTATGCTCAATATCACATAGGGTATATTGAAGGTTATGTGGGCAATCAACATTGATGCAAAACCAAGCTTCAAGCCAATAGCTACAAAAAACAGCAAAAAGGAAATCCCGGTTACAATATCTGCATTAAGAACCGGCAGATAGGTTACATTCAAAATAACCGATTTAGCCCTTTTTTTCATCACATGAATACCGATAGCCGCCAAAGTACCTATAACCGTAGCTATTACTGATGCCAACAGCGCAATTATCAAAGTATAATAAAGGGATTTGGAAATCACCGGGTCATGCAACATGGTTTTATACCACTTTAAGGTAAAACCACCCCACTTGGCTCTTGATTTGGAGTCATTGAAGGAAAAGACCATCAAAGTCAATATTGGCGCATAAAGGAAAATCATAATCAACCCCAGATAAAGTCTTTCGACACCCCTTTTTACCATATACCTGCACCACCTTCCATATCCTCATTATTTCTTTGCAGTATCCCCATGGATATCAGGATAATAATCATCAACACAAAGGAAAGCGCTGCCCCAAATCCCCAATCATAGGTCATCAAAAACTGTTGCTCAATCATATTGCCAATCAAGTTTACTTTGCCGCTTCCCAATAAATTTGGAATAACAAAGGATGTAACTGCCGGCATGAAAACCATTGTTATACCGCTCATCACTCCAGGCATACTTAGCGGAATGACCACTTTCAACAACCGCTCATAATCATTTGCACCCAAATCATATGCCGCCTCCATAATGGTTTTGTCGATTTTAGCCAGAGCATTATAAATTGGCAACACCATAAACGGCAAAAAATTATAAACCATACCAAGTATAACAGCCTTTGGTGTTCCAATAATATCTAAAACAGGCATATGAAGAGCTCTCAACAGTGTATTTAACAGCCCATTGTTGGTCTCTAGCAATGACAACCACGCGTAGGTTCTGAGCAGAAAGTTCATCCACATAGGCAAAATAAAGATAAACAACATGGCCGAAGTACCTTTGCTGCGTTTGACCAAAATCAATGCCAGAGGATACGCCAATAACAAACAGATAACTGTGGATACAAGCGCATACAATAAAGATTTCCCAAGAGCAACCATATATTCTCTGTCAAAAGACTTGACAATGTGTGCCAAAGTCAATCTTGTTCCTTGTGAATCGCTGGTTGTAAAAGCATAATAAAAAATCATCATTAGAGGAACAACAATAAAAATAACCATCCAAATCAGATAGGGGGTCGCCAACCATTTTCTATTCATGCACCCGCCTCCTCTGGCATTTTCCTCATAATGTGTATATCAAAAGGGTCCACATTAATGCTTACATGCTCACCCGGTTTAAAATTCTTAGTGTTTTGTATCACCCATTCGAAGCCTTCTGTCATTACACATATCTCATAGTGAACACCTTTAAATATGCATGAGGTCACTTCACCGTTCACTGTCTTTTCTGTTGGTTGCAACAGCTTGATATCTTCAGGCCTGACTACAACATCCACCTTCTCATTGTTGGCAAAACCTTTATCCACGCACTCATAGACACGACCAAAAATCTCAATAATACCATCCTCTTTCATGATACCATTTACAATATTGCTCTCACCTATAAAATCAGCAACAAAAGCATTCACCGGCTCATTATAAATATCTTCAGGTGAGCCCATCTGCTGTATAACCCCATTATTCATAACCACAACCGTATCACTCATGGTTAAAGCCTCTTCCTGATCATGGGTAACATAAACAAAGGTAATTCCAAGCTCTTTTTGGAGCGTCTTCAATTCATATTGCATCTCCTTGCGTAATTTTAAATCCAAAGCGCCAAGGGGTTCATCTAGCAATAATATTTCCGGCTCATTGGCTATCGCCCTCGCAATAGCAACCCTTTGCTGTTGACCTCCTGAAAGCTGCTCAATGCTTCGTTTCTCATATCCGGTCAAATTCACCTGCTTAAGGGCCTTTTGAACCTTCTCCTTTATCAAGCTCTTATCCATCTTCTTAATGTTCAAGCCAAAGGCAACGTTTTCATTCACATTCAAATGTGGAAAAAGTGCATATCTTTGAAACACCGTATTTATGTTTCTCTTGTAAGGTGGTACATTGCTAATGTCCTTTCCTTGATGCCAGACAATGCCCTCGTCAGGCTTTTCGAAACCGCCTATAAGCCTCAAAGTTGTTGTCTTACCGCAACCACTAGGACCTAATAGTGTCAGAAACTCATTCTTTTCCACATCCAAAGTCAGGTTTTTCAAGACCACTTGGTCTTCAAAACTCTTTGTAATATCTTCCAATCGGATAATAACATTTCTCTCCACGGCTTCCCCCTAAAAAGTTGGTGGCGTACTGACCCAAATCACTTGAGCCTCGCTTTTCCCAACATTCTCTATATAATGCTTCATTGTTGACTCAAAATAAAAAGACTCCCCTTTTTTGGCTCTATGACACTCACTGCCAATGTGGATATTGATGGTTCCTTTCACCACATAACCAAATTCTTCGCCTTCATGGGGCTGATCCTCAAGTGACTTCCCCCCTTGCAAGATGGTCATGCGAATGGGTTCCATTGCATGCTTGTGCGCATTGGGAACAACCCATTCGATGGTGTTTTGAAGCTCAGAGTCTTTTTTGGTGAAATAATCCTGCTGCTTGAATACAATTTGTTTGTCCTCAAAATCACTAAAAAAAGCCTTCAAATCAGTGCCAAGACACCTAAGTATATCCACCAATGTTGTAATGGACGGAGAAGTAACATCGTTTTCAATCTGGCTGATAAAACCTTTTGACAACTCTGCCCGATCAGCCAACTCTTCTTGCGTCATTTGGTTTGTAACTCTGAGTCGTTTTATTTTTGCCCCAATCTCCACAAATACACATCCTATTCAGAATATAAATTGACCTTTTAAATTAAGTCACACTAAACTTTTAGTTTACTTTTAGTAAACTCCTAATTTTTATTATATAAAAAATAATTTATTTGTCAAGAACTATTTTAAAGACACGTAAAGACGCGGGAACAGTTCTCTTGTCTAATATTTGCTTGCCAAAAAAAGTTTCACTGTTTTTTCACAATACTTTCACTATTTTTTCATCAATAATATACCCATTAAGCTGTATACTGTTTTTAAGAAAGAAAAAACAAATAATTAAGCATTTAAAATTCTTATGAAGGGAGTGTTTATAAAAAAGTACAATGTTTAGAGCAAAACTAATAGCACAAAATTTACACTAACATTTGTTTAAGGAGGATGAAAAAAATGACTAAAAAAAGAATTGTATCATTTATTGCTGTTTGCTCATTAGTAATTTCTGTTTTAATCGGCTCTTCTGTTCCGGCATTTGCAAAAGCTATAGGCACACCGGGGAAACCTCGTATTGATATTAGCGAAAGCAATGGTAAGATCACTACAAAGCTGTATATAAAAGGTCCTACAAATAACGCTTTTAGATGGAGATTGTATGAAAATAACAAGGTTATAGAAACCGGTACTGCAATCGATAGCACCCCTAATTCTCAGTTTATATATCCTGAAGTATTTACCAGACCATCAGGAAATTACACATATAGGTGTGAATTCATTAACGAATACGGTTCAACCTTCAGTGATGCATATGATTTTACTGTAAGCCATGGATATATTGAATCCACCACTCCAGATACAGTATTTACAGAGAATTTTGAGAACGGAATGAACGGATGGTTCAGAGAAAGTTCACAGGCAAGTGCCACAGGAGTTATTGAAAGCGGAACAGGAACTTTTGGTTCAAAATGCCTGAAACTATCTTCTACATCCAATGCAGCAAACCTTTTATACAAAAAAACTGTTAACCTTGTAAAAGGTGAAAAATATAGGCTTACTGCTTATGTAAAATACCAAAACATAAGCCCCGTCCAGAATCCTATAGGACCTGCAATCAGCATATATGGCACCAATAGTTTTTCCAGCGAATGGTTAAACACAAGTTCTTCAGCAGGATGGGAAAAACTCACTTTGGATTTTACTGCTTCAAACGCAGCAACGGTTATTGCTGTCCGTCTTGGTTACCCTTCAAGCGAAATGAAAGGAGTAGCAATGTTTGACAACATAGCCATTGAGCGCCTATCAACAGTAGTCTTTACAGAAAACTTCGAAAACGGTTTGAGCAACGCTTGGTCCAAAGGTTGGGGGTCATACTCTTCAGATTATGTTCTCGACACAACTGAAGGATATAACAGTTCAAAATCAATCAAGCTTACTTCTACCCAGTTTTCAGATTTTGGTGTAACAAGGGAACTTAATGGATTTATCCCTGGAGCTTATTATGAAATAAGTGCATATGTTAAATATTCAGATGTTGATGTAGAAATTGTAACCGACTCGGAAGGTAAAAAATCCAGAGGCCCTGATGGAGTAAACGTTTTCGTACTTTATCCTAATTGTGATTGGATACGTTCAGCTAGTGAACCTGAAACACTTCATAAACCTTATGCTAATTATGATAAGAATGACCCTAGATATGATGCTAAGTATGATGTTAATGATGAAAACTATAATCCCGTATATGAGCCTGTAACCATTGATGAATGGAAAAAGATATCAGCAATTTTCCCTTCTTCACCTTCAGGTACATTAAAAATAGGTCTTCGTTTGGGTCATAGCTGGTCAAAGGCTGAAGGAACCGTGTGGTTTGACGACATAAAAGTAAGACGTGTCGATTCTGAATTGGATATAAAAAAAGGCTTGCATATCAATACTGCTTTTAGTGCTAACAATAAGGGCTTTCTGCCAAGAGCAAAACATGCTGAATGGATATCCGACCTAGATCAATCATATGCTTTAATAAAAGAATTGGTTGGAAACAAAGTTCCATTCGGGGGCAGAAACATAGATTTTATGGATATTAGTGTTTATCCCGGAGGCGCACTTATTGCAGGAAACCCAATTTTATGGTGGGATGACAGCAAGGGTTCAATACGTAATGCTTTACAAAACACAAAAAATCATAATGATATAGGTTTTGGACCTGTACATGAAATTGGACATACTTTTAATCTTGGAAATGATTCATGGAACTGGAATGATGAAATGTTTACAAATTTCAGGATGTATTATGTAATGGATCAACTTGATATAATATCCAATCAATTAAACCTTGGTCCAAATACTCCTACAGTTGGCATAGGCGATGCCTTCAGGCGAAGCGCTGGACTTGAAGCATTTTTTAAACAAAAATACGACGAAAGCTTTGGGCTTGCAAACCCTTCAGAGCGCAAATATAACCATGACGGTTTGATGTACATACTTATAAGAATACAGAAAAAAACCGGATGGGAGCCATTTATCAAAACTTTTAATGAGCTAAACTCAAGCAGCACTGATTACAGCGGAGATTGCAATTTTATTAAATTCACAACATTTTTAACTACTCTTGATAAATACACTGATGTAAATGTTACAAACGAAATAACGCTCGATGAATACGATGTATTATTTATCCAGATGTAAGACAAGGGTAAGACACGGGGACGGCAGACTGTGTGAGTTCTTAGCAAGATGTAACATGATGCAATAAGATGTAACAAGATGTAACAAGATGTAACAAGATGTAACGTGATGGAGGTTCTTAGAAGTTCCTGTGTCTGCCGCTTATTTTAAAA
>CAYPCH010000030.1:26888-31906 GCA_964409165.1 uncultured Oscillospiraceae bacterium
GATGTAACGTGATGGAGGTTCTTAGAAGTTCCTGTGTCTGCCGCTTATTTTAAAAGAAAAGACTCAACCAGTGCATAAACACTGAATGTTGGGTCTTTTCTCAATTCGTGCAAAATCCCGATCAGCAATTTTTTATTGTAATGCGACAGCCCCCATATTGATATATTCTTTTATATTGAAGCCACAGTATTCAGCTTTAGCCAAGCAAATTCACTAAGGTACGTAATGTGCCAAAACTATTTTTAGCTGTCCATCGCTTCCGATAATAAAATTATAGTAAAAGTACTTGATATCGTCGTATTCTTTTAAAAAGTTGCTGTCCAGCAATGGCATTTCATAAAGCCCATAGGTGTTATTATTTGGAGGGACAATCGGTGCAACCTTCGCCCCCATATCTATAGGATAGGTTTCAACTTTATTGAGATCTTCAATACTGTAGCCATTGGGATTATTATCACCTATTCCATCAGGAATAAATTTCATTGTATTGATACGTACAGCCACAGGCTCCCCATTTTCCATTTCAAAACCTTCTATCCTTCCAAATACTTTTTTGCCGCCTCCGGCAATATATTGTGCCGCATTAGTCTGCAAATCAATTATACTAAAAGGACCATGTCCAAAGCTAAAGCTGTTTTTTACCTTATCCATTATACTCTGATCAGCATATTTTGAGTTAATGGATATTAGAGCTTCCCGAAAGGCCTCATCATCGTACAAAAATTCTTGGATTAAACTTTCGTCAGCTGTATAAGCTTCCTCGGATTTACTAAAGTTATACGGAATTACTTCAATTGTACCTACATTGCTATCTCCGTCATACATATACCATATAGGTTGAGACAATTCTATCGCCTTAATATCCCAATTCTCCGGTATCTCCACAGTAAAGAAACTTGAGCCCACTACCTTAAATCCTTCGTTTGATGCCTTTGGTCTTTGATCCCCTAAAAGGCTAATCCAATCTGCCACATTTTCAATCTGTTGCGACATGGATTTATATTCACTGCTTACTTCCTCATTATCAACAGGATACTGCACATCAGAAGGCCACCTGATATAATAGGTATAGCCATTCCCCTGCAAAAGAATTTGCTGTCTTTGAGGAGCCTGCTGCATATCCTGTTCGGTTATTAATTCTCCTACAGTCCTGACTATAGTAAATAATAAACCTGTACCCTTATTGTACTCTTCATACACTTTCTTGCTGAAAACTTCAATACTGGCTTCTGATTCCTCCACTATATATTTATTCTTCCACTCCTCCGGCAAATTCAATGAAAATCCAAGGGCTTCGCTTTCATATTTATTCATTATCTTATTACTTTCTTTGATTTTTATATCCGCATTTTGATTGCAACTTATCAATAATCCCATGACACCTATGAGCAATGCCACAAATATCAGTGAAATTACACCTTTCCTCTTTTTACGCAAATCGAATAGACTTGTAAACCTTCTTTTAAGCATCTTCTTTCCCCCTCCAAAATACGTTGAAAACACTGCCTTTGACCTATTACCTTTGTAAACTGACATCAGTATAGCCTCACTGTAATCTTTTCGATAACCCACATTTTGATTTTCCACCACTGCCGCATCACAGGACAATTCCACATCCTTATTTGCTTCCACTGACATAATATGAACCAACGGATTGAACCAATGAACTGCTCTGGCAAGTAAAATCAGTGTCTTGTATAGAATATCCCTGCGTTTAATATGAATAACTTCATGGCAGAGTATCATTTTTAAGTGCTGTTTTGAAAAATCCGTATCCGGCAATAAAAGAACAGGATTCCAAAAACCCAAAACCATAGGACTTTTGATTATTTTGCATATCATTATGGGTATATTTCTATAAATCTTTATCTTTTTTAACACTCTGTCATAAGTCTCAAGCAGTTCTTGATCTGTAACATGCCGACACCATGATCTGATTTTTCTGCGGTATGAAAAATATACAATCAGCTGGTATGCCAAAAATAAAACAGTACCCACAATCCATAGGATGCTTAAAACGCTTAAAATACTTACTATATTAAAACTATCGGTGGTAGATTTCTGATAATGTACAGCTTCATTCTGAGGCAATACCAGATTATTATTAGCCCAAATTTCATCCTCAGAATTTCCATTTGCAAAATTTTCATTTACAGTATTTTTAATCATCTGCTCTCCAATTGCTTCAGTTTGTTCAATCGGATGTGCGTTTTGTTGATTGTTAATTTCGTAGGCAGATGTTATCATTTCCGATTCATACAATCGTATGGGGGCATTTGGTAATGAAATATTAAAAGGAATGAGCAGTCGCACTGAAAGAACTAGCCACACCCAATATCTCCACTTTGCAGTGTAGTTTTTGTCCAACACCTTTGAGAATATAAGTAATAATGCAATTACAACCGACACAGCCAACGTAGTCTCTACAATAGTCTCAAAAAAGCTTTCAACCATCGCATCATACCTCCCCTTTTGATTTTTCTTCAATAAAACTTTTTAATTCCTCTAGGTCTTCGTCGCTGATTACCTGATTTTGATATAGTTCTGCTACCATGTTTTTTATAGAGCTATCGTAAAATTTCTCCAAGAAATTCTTATTCTTAATTCCCATGTAATCTTCTTCTTTAACCAAAGGGGTGTAAATATTGCTTTTACCTTGACTCTCGCATTTCAAATAACCTTTATCAACCAACCGTGCAAGAAAATTCAGTACCGTAGTCTTGGCCCAGCCCTTATCGCTCAAAGCCTCTCCAACATACGAAGATTTGACCGGTTCATTAACCCTCCATATAGCAATCATAATCTCCAGTTCACTTTCAGACAGCCTTTTCATGTCTATCCTCCTTTTTGTTCTACACGTGTAGAGCATCGTTCTAATTACATTCTACATCTGTGGAGCGTAATTGTCAAGATATTATTTTTTTCAGACAAAGTGAAATAATAAATAGCCAATGACTCAAATAAATTCAGGTATAATAAAAATTCGGATTACTGCCAATATCAAAACAAATGCAACCGCCAGAAATACACATAATCTGCTTAACTCGCATTCTGTATCCTGCTTTTTGAGGTTTGAATAAATGATATGTTGTATTTCTTTTAAGTTCATTTCAAATTCATCCCCAGACAATTTATATTTTTTCATATGGTTGTACAGAATTTTTCTGGTCGAAACGGTTAAATTGTCTTGCTACATACAAAGTTCCCTGCCTCTTTAAATATTTATTATTCTTGTTGTGACTATCCTTTCCGTCTATCAATGTAGAATAAGGCTACAAAAAAGATAAGGAAAATTAAAATGATAAATAGTCCGTCAACT
Organism: uncultured Oscillospiraceae bacterium; assembly: GCA_964409165.1. Lineage (GTDB taxonomy): Bacteria > Bacillota > Clostridia > Acetivibrionales > Acetivibrionaceae > CAYPCH01. Next base: position 30,208 of record CAYPCH010000030.1, read on the forward strand.
GGATTGCTTTTAATTGCCTCTATCAACTGTTTAGCCTGCTCATAACACAAAATTGACCACCTCGGATTTTGTTGTATACTTTTTATCTACAATAAATATACAAGCAGATTAATCAAATATAAACAATCTAATGGTACGTACCGATGTTTACTATACGGTAATAAACCTTTCCAGTATCCGCATTCAATAAATAACTTGTAAAATGTAATACTTTAGAACAATTATAACCAACCTAAATTATATAATCAATATAAATTTTTTGCTTTAAAATGAGGTTTTTATGAAAATTTACTGGTATAAAGGGTCAAAAAACATAATCGGAAAAAGGGTCAAAGAAGCCCGAAAAAAGGCTGTCCCTGTAATTACGCAGGAGGACTTGACCGCAAGACTTGAAGTTTTAGGCTATAATATCGACAGGGTTTCTATAAGTAAAATTGAGTCTGGCAACAGGTTTGTTGCAGATTATGAAGTTGTAGGATTGGCTAAAGCTTTAAATGTAGATGTTAAATGGCTGTTGACGGGCGAAAAATAATCCTTGTTTATACTCCCACAGCTATAGGCATGTAAGCATTTTACAGCTATAGCCGTTCAATTTACCCTTCCCTATTTTGTTGTGTTCAGAATCATTACCATGCCGCTATTTAGGACGTTTACTATATGCTTTACTTAATATTTCAATTCTTATTACTTTAACAAGGAATATTTCTATTTTTTCTACATAAGTACTACCGTTATATTTTGGTACTACAACAAATAAAACAAGTACAAATAATAATACTGCAGCATAATTAAAAAAAGCACCTTAAAGGTTTAATAACATAATACCATATCCAATTAGCCCTATAATAGTTAAAGCACACCAGAATACCAGTATTTTTTTGATTGATTTAAGTATATCCATCGTTTTCATTGCTGTATACTGTTGCAATTGAACATCCTCGACATAATGCGGCTCAATCTTGTAGTAACAATACTTTTTTAATTTATAGTTATAACTATCTTCTGTATGTATATGCTTTTTTTCTTCCGCAGTCAATTTTTTAAATAAATCATCTGTCATATCAGGCAACTCAGTTTTCTCCGGAAAGTTTTGAATTAAAAATTTTCTTTTGTAGTCTTCAAAAATTTTACTCATGTGCACCTCCAAAATATTTATTCAATGGTGCTATATTCGCCATAATTTTTATAATCCCTCCATTTTAAAAACAGGGTAGTACCAGCATCCGTGCTCTGTAGCGTAAATTAAATGTAAGCAAATGGTATTGGGTAGAATTAAGTATAAGTTATAATTTCAATCCCTTGATATTTAGCTCTTCTAATCATGTCTTTTGTTCCTTTACTACACATACCCCAATATTGGAATTAAAATTTTTTACAAATAACATAGCAAGGAAAGAGGGCTTTCGATCACACACTTATTTTTAAACTCTTGTTTATAAATTATTAGAGAAGCATGTACAAAATCAGTTAAAGAAATTAATTTTGTACAATATGAATTTTAATTCTAGTACTTGAATAATTTTCTATGTCATGTTATAGTTTAACAAAGATGCGGATAAAGTGTAATAACTTTATACAATAAAGAAATATATTGGGGGTAATGATGTGAAAAAACGTTTTGTAGTTTCTATTTTACTTTTTTTATTATATGAGTTACGATAAAGGTATTACAAGGTAAACATCTCCATACAATTTTAGG
>CAYPCH010000031.1:0-31769 GCA_964409165.1 uncultured Oscillospiraceae bacterium
CTGATACTGCTGTGTTTTCAGGTGTTGTTTCTTTGTAGTCAGGTACTTTTGGTGCATTATTTTTCCCTGGCAATTTTGGAAGTTTTCCTTTAAACAATGCGTTATGAGCCTCAATGTGTTCACGGTTAGGTCCATCGCTTAATGAATTAGCAATAAAATTACCTTCAACGTTACCATATCCTTTTGAAACCCAATCTGCGTTTGGTGCCAATACAGAACCTTTAATTGTCATATGTTGATTCCATAATGAAGTTGCCTCATAGAAGTTCCATAAGAAGTATTGTCCATTTTCAGTGGTAGCCGTAGCTCCTTTATAGTAAATCGAACAGTTTCCAAAACCAAAATTATTACCTTTTACATTAATTAAAACTGTAGAACCGTCAGGCACTATTATGTTGATTTGATGATACGCTTCCAGAGCTAGTCCGCTACCTTCAACATTATTACCATCGAGAAAGAAAATATTGCAGTCAGAATTGTTACCTTCGAGAATCAATTCGCCATATTTAACCCTTGAGCTTCCATTTACCTTTAATTTTGCCCATGTTTGAGAAGCGTTTTGAAAAAACATTCTTGCCTCATCAAAATCAATTATATCTGCTCTAATAGGATTATCAACTTTGTTGGAATGAGTCATTCCATAATTGATGATTTTGCTCTTAGTAGATATTACAGTATTTCCACTTAAGTTCGATGCACTTGAAATGTTTACATTGCCTCCAATAATTAAATCCGCACGAGTCGAAGACATTTGAAGTCTACTACCTACTGCGTAATTATTGTAAGTTGCATTACCACCTACTGCAACTCTACCTTCAGAATCTACATCATTTTGTGTGTGGTCTCCGAGAAGAAAAAGATTAAAATCATTTGCTACTCCAAAATTACTACTTTGATCATAAATACCTAAAAAATCTGATTCGTTAAATGCAAAACTAAGGCTGCTGAATAAAATGTTAACTATAAGCATGATAGTTAAATAGATAGAAAAGTGTTTTTTTGTCACGACTCTTATTCCCCTTTAAAATAAAATATATATATTATCTCATTCTCCGGTTATAAGTTTCTATCTATAAAAAAAAGTACTTTTATTGCGAACTTACCAGAAAATGAGTTGCTTTAAATATACTACAATTTAACAAAAAGTTTGCTGCATTTTTTTCTATTTTGTTCCCATTCATACTTTCTTAATTACGTATATTTTATTCCCTATTTGTCCAAATGTAAACAAAAATAATATATTATTTTTATTTTTTATCAAATAATTCTAGATATCATAATGATAAAAAAGTGTATTAATAAAATAAAGCCAGAAACTTAATTACGAATCCGGCTTTTAACTCAGGAATAAAATAGTTTTAGAACTGCATTTCTATTATTCTTGTCCAAATAATGAGTCAAGTTGCCTTAAATGAATCTTATATACTATCACCGCAGTTTCAGCCCTTGTTATATTTCTTAATGGAGCAATATTTTTATTTTCATCTCCATTAATTATCCCTTCTCCTACAAGTGAGGACAGACTTTCTAGAGCATATGCCGATATTTGTCCAGCATCTATGAAACCATCCAGATCAGACTTTTCTCTTTTACTGATATCCATGCCTGCAATTCTTAAAGCGTTGTTAACCATCACCATCAAATCCTGTCTTGTTACAGACATTTCAGGATTAAAGGCATCATCACCTACACCTGTAACAATTCCAAGGCTTTTTGCTATTCCAACCGCATTATAATAGTATTTATCCTTTGATACATCTTTAAAAGCAGTGTCAAATTCAGCATGCAATTCAAGTGCTTTTACAATCAGTATCATTGCATCGGCCCTTGTTATGTTTATACTTGGACTGAAAGTATTATCCGACGTCCCATTGATAATGCCCTTTGACGCAAGCATTTCAATTTGTTTTTCTGCCCAGTTGTAACTCTGCGTATCGTCAAATGCTTTGTCTCCGAATGCAATAGTGTATCTTCCAGGAGCCTTTACCTTAAAGTTAACTCTTTTTGATTCCTTATCATATTGGGCACTAGCAATTTTTGAAGTTTTACCGTCTTCATCAATAAACCAAACAAATACTTTGTCTGTCTTTTCGATTTCATCAGCTTTTGCAGAATAAGCCAGAGAAAGTTTGACTATTGAATTTTTGTTAATATGTCTTAAAGGATTACCATCAAGCGATATGCCAAATTCAACAACAGAATTCCCTCCTAGCTCTCTTCTTTTGACTACATCCAGATCTGATATATCTGCTGTTTTCAGAGTAACAGAAACTATTTCGGAACCCTTTAAGGATTTGTCTTCAATAGCATCTGTCGGCAATTCAAGTACTCCTAATGGTGTGTCCATCTCAATTCTTGGTCTTCTCTTAGTCAAATCAAAAGCACTTGAAGGAATCTGTACTTCATAAGCTGAAACCCCACTAACACTTGTAACTTTGAGTGATACTTTTTTAATCCCTGCCTTATCAGCATTTTCATAAGCCTTATTTATTTCTTCTTCACTGACTTTTACAACTGCATATTTTTTGTTTTCATCAAATATCGGTTTAGCATTTATATTTCCATCATCATCTATAGTAACCGAAAAATCAACTTCCGCTGTTTCAGGGACTATTTCTGCAGGTAGTCCAATAATTATTGGACCTATTGGTGGGTTAACCGATATTCCAGGATCCTCTTTCTTAGGCTTTTCTGTTCCTGGATCCTCTTTCCCAGGTTCTTCTGTTCCTGGATCCTCTGTTCCAGGTTCCTCTGTTCCGGGATCTTCTGTTCCTGGATCCTCTGTTTCAGGATCTCCTGTTATTACTACTGTGTATTCTTCCGAAGGGTCACTTATCGAACCGGTTAGATCAAACTGAGTAACATAAATTTTGTGTGTACCTGGCTTCAGAGTCACTAAAGCATTAAATTTTCCATCTTTATCTGCATTGACCATATTTACCGATACTCCGTCAACCCATACAATTACAAAAGCTTCCGGAATTGCTTCCCCTCTAATTTCAACTGTCTTTGAGTTCTCACCTTCAGGCTGTTCTACAGAATACAATACAGGTGCCTGTGGCTTTGAAGTGTTTACCGTAACACTTAAGGGCATAATGTACTCATAAACCTTGATACCGTTAATATTGGATGAGATACTTTCAGACCAACCATATACAGAGTCTGTAACTGACATGGTTGCTGTTTGATGATTTACCAATCCAGGGTTCAGATTATTGCCCTGAACTGAAACTGTCAACAATCCTTTATATATACCATCCGGCAAATTCTCAGGCAATTTACATTGCCCATTAACAAGTATGCTACTTCCTGGTGTTACAGTATCAGTTAGGTTAGTACCGAAAGCATCTGTAAATTTAAAGCTTTCTCCCTGTATAATATGTCCGTTTTCTCCTGTAAGATCACCTAGTTCAAATTTTACATTCTGCAGACCATTATTTCCTGATGACTCATATACTCCAACTGAGAAATCAATTGTTTCTCCATTGCTAAATACATTGTCCTCATAACAAACATCTGGTACAGCACCCAATTCAGGGAGTTCTAATAGGCTAACAGCATATTCCACAGATTCAATATCAGAAGGAGCTCTTACAATAATCCGGTATTCTCCTGCTTGTGGATTAACAATTCTTATATAATCCATATCATTAACTATTTTGCCTACAGTAGTATTTTCAATTTCTGTTTTAAGTATTCCGTCAACATTTCCTGCACATCTTCCTTGAGAATCATAGATAGCCATTTGCAGATTTGAACCTTTTTTAGTTGCGATATTTAATCTTAATTCACCGGTATTATTGTTAATTCTGACAGTCTTCTCGTCATATTCACCAGACGCAATTTCTCTTCCAAGTGGCTGACTGGCTTTATATAAAGAGTGAACCGAATCAATTTGTTCCTGTGTCCCCGCAAAGAAATGGGAAATGTAGGGCCCTTTTGTATCTCCTATGGACATAGTTGCAGACTCGGAAATTTCAAAGTAAGCAACGGCTGTATAACCTCCTGCATCTGAAAAGGTAGAACGTGCTACGATAAACGGAATTTCAATGGTTACTGTCTCTCCAACACCGACTGTTACAGGATTACAATGAGGTGTATCAACTAAACCGTTTCTGTCAAAAATCTTTAATGAAGGAGCTATTGAAAGAGTTCCGTTATATGCATTCCTTATTCTCATTATTGCCGTTCCTTCCCCAAAATCGCTTGTAGCATTCATTCTTACATCAGGAACAACAATGCTCATAACATCTACAGGAAGCTCAGGATCTATAAGTCTCCATTCATCTATAGAAACTAACAAATTATTTACGGAACTAGCAGTTGAAAGTTCTTTTACAAGAGAACCTTGGAACGTCAAACTTGTATACAAGAAATTCTCATAGACAGCTAATAAATATTTTTGTTCAGCACCTGCTAATTTAATTTCAAATATCTTTTCATGTAATTGTACATATAAATTATACAAATCAAATAAACATGCAATAATTGGTATAGTAATTAAAGCACCTTCACCCCATAAGATAGATTCTCTTTGAAGATTCCTATATTTTAATTCAACATAACTCTTTTTAATTTTTAGCAAATGATTACCATTTTCCATCAGTAAAGCATGCTTATCAAGATAATCATTAAACTCCTTAAAAGAAACTGTGTATGGGTTTACATTTCTATCGTAAAGAATTATGTCTTCTATTCTATCCATGTTACGCATGTCATCATTTAAATTCTTTAAATAGGTATGCACATTATCTACCGGATAATACGCAGTTGATTTGCTCGTATCTCCGATATAACCTCTTAATATTCGCTTTGATTGTATAAATGTCTCAGAAACTCTGCGTTTAAAGTCTCTAATTGAAATTTCTTCAACATGTTCTTCTAGTCTCTCAATGTTTTCAATTGAAATATCGTTTCCCCAGTTTTCAATAAGCTTTATGGCTTCCTCATAATTAAGATATTTTATTCTAATATTATATAATTTATCTCTTATTCTGTCTTTTATTTCATCTTCACTAGGTTTGTCCCCTTCTTCAAAACTCGGAAAGTCTATACCTTCTTCTAAGAGTTTTTTATACTCTTTAACACTTTCATAAACATCAAAATAATCTAATCCTGGTGATAATAAATCGCTTATAATATTAGTTGCAATAAAACCCGCGCTTATATCTGACGCGCGATATCCTGGAATTTTTCCAAATGATGCAAGTGCTAATCCAACACTGTACCATGACATTATTATTCTAAGATCGTCAATATAGCCTATAGCTAAATTTAACTTATCTGATTTTTCTCCATATTTTATAATATCAAACGTAGCTTCAACAATTTCATCAATGGTTTTATCCATAAGCATCTGAATATTCACTTCAAGTTTATCAACTTCATTCAATATATCCTTGTAGTCATTCTTATTTGCTGATTGGAACGTCATTGGTGTTATCATTATATTTTCGTTAATCTGTGTAGCACTCACAATTCCAAATCTCATACCCTCATATTCGCCAATTCCCCCAGGTATATTTAGTCTATATTTATAACTCTTAGTTTCGCCCGGCATGATTTCAGGAATAATGTAGCGATTATCCTCTGTTATCTCTAGCCCTGTTTCTCTTGGAATAATACGTACAATATCTACACCTTCAAGGTGGGGTACTCCTATACACAAATTTCTTGAAGCCCCTAAACCGACATTTGTTACTACTACTTCCAGTTCATAATTTCCTAGACTATTTATTTCATTCATGTTATAGCTGATATAAAGCTTTTCATCAGGTTCAACAGTAAATGTTTCAGAATCCATACTGCCCTCATAAGCTTCATTATCAAAATCACAGATGTATTCAACATGAACAGAATAATCACCAATTATATCTTCATACTCAGGATTACCTTTTATTATATAGGATATGTCTGCCATACTATTTGCTTTAACAGAATCGATAACAACTATGCCATCTTCCGATATCTCATTCCCTGAGGATATAGCACTTACAATAAATTTCTCAGTTAAATCTGTTCCTCTATTGTTGGTGATTTTCAGAGTTACTTTTAGATTACTGATATCTTTGCTCTCATCCATATTGAAAAAATGCAGTTTTGCATCAATTGCTTCATCTGCTTTTACATATTTGTTATCTAATACGAAGGACGTAACTAAAGAAGACAGACTATTTGCTAATTCAGGTTCATAGCAATCCATATATTCCCTGAGAAATTCCCTGCTATATAATTCACCGTCAATTAATTCATACTGACTGTTATCCTCAAGTATATAATTAACATTAATTCTTACAGGAATTTCTAGCACTATATCTTCCTCAGTATAATCCGGATCACTTTTATCTGTAATAAATATTGTATAGTCAAAAATTGTTGTTTTACTGAAATCTATTTTTTCTGTATCTCCTATTCTGACTTTCAAAGGTCCGGTTATCTCAAATCCATCCCCATACCCAGAACCTGATATGTTTTCTATTTGAATTTCAGGGTAAGAAGCAAATCTCCTGTTATCCCTGATGACATTTCGATTTGGAACGATATAAGCATAATTTCCTGAGTATTTTTCAGTATCAATCTCCTTTTCAAGAATATCCTCAGGTGAACCCTTTATGAAAAATTCAACTGCATAAAATTTTTCTGTATTTTTAGTATTCACAAAATATACATCATGGGCAGCTTTTTTGTCAACTTTTGTAGATGCATGGATGCGTTTTTTCAAATTACTAAATACTTCCTCAGATAAACTATAATCCTTTTCAAGTGTAATATTATTTATTGTTTCGTTTATGAGGGCTTCTACCTTAAGACTACCACTATAATTGAGATAGCCCTCAGCTTTGATTTTTACCGTGTAGATACCTGCCGGAATATTATCAAAGCTAAAAATGTTATTTACTTCCTCTTCTCTATAGTATACAGAATCTTCCACAGGATTTTCCCAATCTGATATAGGTCCTATAAGAGATACTGAAGGATTCAAAACAGCATTGCCCTTCTGATCAACTATTTTAAGCTTCACAGAACCAATATTTGCATGACCTACATTTATTATCAGAGGAACACTCTCATTACTAGTAGCTGTTGAAATATTCAAGCTTTCTTCATATACACCCGGCCTTACATATTCATCGGGGGCAAAATTAAGCGTAATATATGCCATAGAATTCTGTTCTTTTTGATTTCCGGCCACACTTTCATTCAAGTCTGTTGCAAATGGTCCATATTCATCTGTACCGCTTTCATTTGGAATAGTATTTTCATTAAGGCCGGATATTGTCATAGATATCCATGGGAGTTTTTCAACAGGTTGAATGTCTATTCCTCCAATACCTCCAACACCATCATTTGAAATACTTATTGTTTGCGACACAATAGAACCTGGTCTTACAGATATTTTAATACCCTTTCCGTCTTCCGCCCTGCCCAGCATATCAAGTACATTAAAGCTATAAACAGGCTTTGCTTCCTGAACTTCAACCTTTATATCCCTTGAGTACAGGTATCCCTCACTGCAAGAAGCATTGAGTTTAAGTGTCTCATTTCCTGGTTCAACCTGTGAATCAGCATTTATAACAACATTGAGTTCAACAACATCTCCCGGATCTATACTTTCAGGTACATCCTCTTCAATAACTGCTTCAAGCCCCTCCTGCAAAACGTCCCAGTCGCAGCTTAGTTCAACTTCTGTCAAAGGAATTGTTCCTACATTTACGAGTGAAAGCTTTATTTTTTCTGAATAACCAGCTGTCACTTTTACATTATTAGGAGCTGAAATATACAATCCTTCTACATAGAAGATTGAAGATTTGCTTGATTTGACTGCACCATCAACACTAGCCTCAGCTTTTAGCGTATATGTTCCTCCAAAACCCTTAGGCACCTCAAAGGTTGCTTTGAAACTTCCATCCTTTCCGGTTGAAAACTTGCCGCTCCATTCTCTTTCGCCAACTATTTTAACTGTTACTTCAGCATTTTCTATAGGAGTTATACCATCAACTTTCGTAACTTTTCCTTCCAGTACAGTTTTTTCACCAATGGAACAGGTCTGTTTCTCACTTTCAATAGTAACAATATAATCTGGCACTATTCTAATCAGACCATATGTTTTGTTATTCTCCTCACCTTTTGATACAGTAATTACAGAGGTATATGTTCCATTCTCAAGCTGTTTGTCAATCTCAAGTTCAAATATACCTTCTATATTGTCGTAAACCATGCTGCCTGAGTATACTTTTTCTCCAATATAATCGTCCTTGTCCTCAGATATACCTTCATAAATGTCAACAACCACATTGACTCCCTCATCTGTTCCTAAAGGTCTCGATAATTCGTCTGTAGAAGTAACTTTTGCGGCCAAACTTACCTTCTCGGCAGACGTATACACATTTTTGAGAGTCTTTTCCTCTGTGTACAGCTTTCCTGCTACCTTGAATGAAGCCTTACCTGCTTCAGATTCTTCCTTCATCCTTAACTCTCCATATACATCTGCATAGACCGTTAACTGATAGTCGGGTGCTGTGGGTAAAAATTCTGCCTTCCAGTCAATTTCACACTTAATTTCCGAACCAGCTTCAATTACTGAAGAGTTTTTGATACTGCCTGCCAAGTTGTTATTCACATACAAAGCTGAAGTAAAGGGTTTATTAACAGGTGCGTTACCTGAATTAATCAACTTAAAGGTTGTTGTAAGTGTATCGTTAAACTTCGCAATACCACTTTCAGATGAGGTTGCAATTTCTTCAACCTTCAAATATGGCAACTTAACTGTTACAGGCGAAGTCAGCTTGTATTCAAATTCGTTGTTCTCCTCATTAGACTCACTTATTTTCCTGTAATCGTCAACAATAAACTTAACATCCTCAACACCCTCAATCGGCTTGTTCCAGATAAAAACCAATTGCTCTATACTGTTTTTCTTAATCTCTTCAATTTCTTTTGTTCCAATATAGTGTTCACCTGCATACGCTGAAACACTGAAAGGCTTGTTAACATCTGCATACCCATTGTTTACCACCTCAAGGTTTAGTATCATCTCCTGTCCCTGCTCTATTGTCAACCCATCAACAGAAGCTCCTTTGATAGCAAGATCGGGATACTTGAGCCTTACATCAGGCGATTCAATTTCCATTTCATTATCGTTTCTGTTTATTTCTACAACTCTCGGCACAAAACCGTCGGCAACAACTTTAAACTTTCGAACACCTTCTGTTTTAGCATTCCACACAGCAGTTACTTCAACTGTATTGCCAAAATCCGACAAATACATAAGCTGTTTGATTTCTTTTGCTTCCACCAATTTGTCATCAGCATAAAATACCACATTGAATTTCTCTGCATTAGCCTCTCCCGTGTTTTCAACAATTGCAGTCATTGTTACTTCCTGATTCCAGTCTAAAACACCATCCTCCGGAATATCAATCGAGAAATCCTTAACTTTGATATCTGCCATAAATGAATTTTCAACACTTAAAACTACACTTCTCTGATTATTATCAAAATCAGCTTCGTCAAAAGGTCTTCCCATATCATTGGCAATAACTGTTATCAAGTATTCGCCTGACATATATCTTCTTTCAAAGGTAACAATTTTTGATTCGCCCTTTTTAATAATGTCTTCTATTTTAACGCTGTCCTTGAACATATTATTACTATACAGACCTACAATAAAAGGTTTGTCTGTATCTGACTCTCCGCCATTATATATTGTTGCGGTTATACTAATACGCTCGCCTTCTTCAGGTTTTTCGTTGCTTATCTTTACATCAGTTACTCTCAAATCCGGTCTTGTTTCCCTGACTGTTATCTGCATCTCGGAAGTGCTCTCGACAAAATCACTGTCCATTACCGTAAGTTTTACCTTATATGTACCTGAATCGTTGTATGTATAAACCGGAGCAACTCCTGTTCCGGACTGTCCATTACCGAAGTCCCATATAAAGCTCTGTATATAACCATCTTTATCATAGGAACGTGAACCGTCAAAGCGTGCCGGTTTACTTACATCTACAGAGAAATCAACTCCTGCATCAGCATAAGGTATGTAATTAATATGAGCCTTTGTAGTATTCGCAGTTTCAAATTCCTCTTCTGTAATCCGGGCTTTCAGAATATAATCGCCAGCCTGTTCCGGCATCCAATCGCAGTACACATATTCCGATCTGAAAGGCTTCAGATCCGTAACCCTTCCTTCTCCAATCTTTGTTTCATTTTCCAAAAGACCTCTTGTATTAATCCTTGCTGCAAAAAACTCAACAGTAACATTTTCAATCGTAACACCCTGGTTATAAACTTCAGCCCTTACACTAGTGAGTTCACCCTCACTTGTGCAAACCCCTATGTCATAGTACGCATATTGGGGGTATTTATTAAGGGTTTCAGGGTTTGTATCATAATATATTTGTGCATACTCAATGCCATTAAGTCTTGCACCGGAACTGAAATCTACAGAATAATATGATGGGTAATAGTAACTTTCCTGCTCTACATCATAGCTTTCAGGCTTATCAGTTTTTATTGGAATGCTGTCAACTATAAATATGTTCCCATTATTCTTCCATATGTTGTTCTTGCTTATATAGACCTCTTCTTCCCCTTCTACTATTCTTGTAACCTCGTTTACAGAAGTACCCGGCGAAGGATCCTTAAGCATAAGAACCTGATATTTTGGCATTCCGGGCTGGTCAGGATTGCCATCATTTGAAGGTACACTGAATTCCATTGTATTGCTTTCCAAATCAGGCTGTTTTACTACATTAAGTGTCTCTGGAACATATATTGGTAATTTCAGACCTGTAGAAATATTGATAAGGTAATTAGGGAATCCTGTCTGTCCAACATCAACCAGACTCAATATCCCGTCATTTCCTGTTCCATCGGCAAATAAATTGTCCCTGCCCAATATTTCAGTTTTTATATCTACAATCAGCGGATTAAGCTGTATTCCATTAAAGTCGGAATGAGAAAGACTTGCTTTAAAGCTTTTAAACTCACCTTTCAAGTCATTTTCATCTTCATTAGTTTCTCCGTCCTCGTAGGGTAACCACCTGACAATCCAGTATCCGCTTACACTGGAATGAGGCTCTATATCCCCAAGATTTAAACTGAAGTTATTTCCGCTTTTGCTTCCAAAAGAGGTCTCCATTATGTCAAACCTGGTTAATAATCCCGACTTTTCTGTTTTTATTTCAAGCTGCCCTGAATTTATCATAAGGTTATTGGCAGTTCCATTTCCTGTGTTATCCGCCACAACCCCCATTCTGAAAGGTTCTCCTGCAGTAATTTCTCCCGGAATATAATAACTTAAGCTTATCTTAGGTTGAGGAAGTATTGTTATTTCCTCTTTTTGTGTAAGTGTCTCAACATAGCGACCATTTACATAATATGATACCACTGCCTCTGCAAAATACTTCTCTCCTTCTGGATTTTCTCCTCCAAGGCCTTCTCCCGGTATCAACTGCCATGAAGCAGTCATTTCATTTCCTGAAGGCAGAGACGCTGAACCATCAACAGCAGTTATCCCACTGATACCTTCAGGGATTATAAAGTTTTTGCCTGTAACATCATTTCCTTCAATGTCGGTAATCTTAAGTCGAACTTCAAGATTTTGCAATGCCCTGTCATTGTAATCATTGGACACCTTTAATGTAGCATCAAAGGCCTGTCTTTCAATTGTTGAGGTCTGTCCAAGTTTTAATGCTGCCATTTGATATGCAACATCCTGATCAATTTGTTCATTCCCTTCCATTGGAATAAAGTAATCAATTTCATATAATTGTTCATCGGGCAAAACAATCTCCATTTTTTCATCATCGGTAACAAGTGTCGCCGTCTGTTTTCCCGGATTATATATTCCAACAGCTCCCATTGTTTTTTCCGGTGGATATACAGGAAGTCCCGTGTCGGGGTCAAAGCTTGTATAATCGCCCTGAAGGACTATGCAATTGTGGGGCATCTTCGTCAGTTTATTTATTCCATAGGTAAGATTATATTTTCCTGGTTGTACCAGGATACCTATCCTTACACTTCCATGCGCAGGAATATCACCTATCATTCCTCCGCCAACAATACTTATTCCCATATCCTCATTGTTCTCACGTTTTATAGAAGCAATTACATTCTTTATTGCAACAACACCTGTATTTATTATCTTTGCTTCATAAATGGTCGGTGAAGTCACCTGTTTTGGAACAGTAACCCACGGAGGAAGAGCTCCAAACGTAGGAACAGGAAGATCAGCTCCAAAAACCAATTCCAGCTTTATATCATATTTGTCTTCAATTGTTGTTGGTGTAACAGTCCATTCCATTTGCACAGGCTCTGTCTTCATAAGAACTTCCACAAGTGAAGCTTCCATCATTGCCATTGAAGCAGCAGTACCTGTTACAGCATTTCTTCCTTTTGCCCTTACCCTATAGGTATATTCACCAAGAGGAATATCTTCAAAAACAGCAACACCGTCATTGTCTGTCTGCCTAAAATAGTTTTGATAATATGCTCCCTCTTGTCCATTTATAATCTGGACATAGGATTCCTTTGAAACAAGTGTAATCTCAGCTCCCTGAACCAATTCTCCTACATCGTCACTAACAACAAAGGAAATAGCTCCCTTGTTTACATTGGAAACTTCTGCACCTACAGTAACAACAGCACTGAATTTGCCATCAGTCACTGCTATATTATCCTGATACTGTCCGTATGAAACACCTTCAGGAGGATTAATTACAATATCAAAATCCGTTGACTCCCCAGGCATAAGAGATGTCTTGCCAAGGTTCTCACCTTTAATCCAAGGTATATTCCCTGATGGCTTCAATTTAATGTTTTCCATTATACCGAGACCTTTATTTGTGAGTTTTACACTTTTCACAACACTTTCGCCCGGATTAGTGCCAACCTTTATTCCCTTTGGATCTGTCACAGGTAGTGGGGTGGCAGGTCTTAAGAACAAATTGATATTTGCAACAGCTGTTGCTCCTTCAGAACTGCTGAAAATCACCTGATACTGTGCAGTATCAGCTGCATCCAACGGTACATTGAAATTGACTGATACGTTACTGCTTCCTGCAGGATCTAAGTTGAAGGACATTGTGGATGTATCCAATACTGCTCTCACACCACTTTGAGGAGTAAGGTCTTTAATAACCGCACTGACTCCCGAAAGGCTGTTCATAACTTTTGCCATGTTCTTTACAGAAATAGTCTTTGTAAAGCTTGAATTCTTTGCTGCTACAATAGATGTTTCCGAAGGTGAAGCCGCCATCCCCCATACATTAAACTCTGTTGTAACGGAATTACCTGCTCCAAGGTCATAGGCGAAAGTATACAAGTGCCATTTGCCTGCTCCTAGTGTTGTAGGTAAAAAGTCATATTCAAAATGTCCGTCTTCGTCTGTATAGACAAAACGTACAGTCTCAGCATGCCATGATACCATTACCATTTTGCCGTCTATCATTTTCATAATAGGTGGAATCTGTTTTGGCTCCAAACAAAAATCAAGTACAATTCTTTCATTTGCTACAGGAGTACCATCCCTGAACTTATAATATCCTGAGACATGAACTACCTCTCCGTGCTGATAGGCTTCCTTGTCTAAATCCACAATACCGACAGTCTCTTTTGTCATCATTATATATGTTTTAATTCCAGGTTCTTTATAAGCTCCTTCTTCAACATTGATTGTAAGGCTATAATCTCCTGATTCAAGATTTGTTACAGGTATCTGTCCCTTGAATTCTTGCGATGCAGGGTCGTAGTCCAGCTCACCATTCAAAACAAAAAATTCAGGCATCTCAGAATTTATATCTTCTACACTCAAAGATTCTGCCTTCAAAGTGTATTTTGCACTTATACCATCTTCCGGTCCCAACAGCTTTTGGCTGCTTGCTCTTTTAGCTTTTACCTGAAGTGGAATGAAACTGTTTGTGGTTGAATAGAAAAGTTTGCCAAGCCCTTCAACCTGATCATCCGGATTAGGATGAGCTTCTATAACCAGTGCATCCTTTACATTGAATGTGTTTTCATAGGTTCTTCGAACAGCTTCAACTATAGGCTTCTGCATTATTTTTCCTTCAGGGTCAATAACAATCTTAACATCTACATCTCCTATAGTATCAGGAGTCCACGCCAAATCCACAAAGGCTGTACTGTGTCCTCTAAGACCTTCCACCACTTTTCCTGATACTTTTGTGTCGTTTATGTATAGTGAAACATCAAATTTTTCAAACACTGAACTTACACTCTGATTGCTCACCCTTGTGATAAAATTAACCTCACGACCGTATTTTATTTCTGATGCTGAACATTCTACATCGGATATATTCAAATCCGGGTATATTATTTCAAGATAAGGTGTTGTGGCATGTACTGCTACTTCATACACGCTGCTTATAACACTTCTTTTTGCATCTGCCACAATAGAAACCTCGTGGCTTTCAGGCACTGCCATCCAGCGCGCCCATACCGGTTTCTCTTCTCCTTTATCAAGGCCTTCTACTGTAAAAGTCCTTACATTCAAACCGTCTACTATAAAATCAACATCAAATTTGCTTTCTATATCTATCTCACCTGTGTTTTTAACCTTAGTCTCAAAGGTAAGAGATGTTCCTTCCGTTAACACCGGATCCTCTGGCTGCCATGTAATTGGTGTCAGCTCGATCTGAGGATATGTAACAACAAATTCAGGAGTTGTTATTGTCGTACTGTTATTTTCCTTATCCAACTCTGTAAGCACAGGAACAGGATCGTCAGCTACTATATCCACCCTATGGCTTCCTGAGGTTGGATTTACAATAAACGTTATTTCACGCGTTTCTCCGGCATCCAGCATATTAACATGTTGTTTTGCAGTCCATGTACCATCAATATAAAGGGATACAAAAAACCTCTCAGCTTTTGTGGTACCAATATTTGATATCGTTGTTCTGTAACCAAATGGATTCTCACTGTTTATATCAGTATTTTCACCAGAGGTACAAACTACACTGTCAACTGTCACATCCGGGAAGTTGATCTGTGTTGATGTCATTGCAACTGCTTTTGTATTATTGCTCATATCTGTTTCCTTCAGATTGTCAAGAATATCATTTGCTATAACTTTCAGTACATGATCACCTGGAGTTGCCACCCAAGCAAAAGAAGCTTTGTAAGTTTCTTCTGGATTTATATTTCTGTCAACTCTGGTATACCCAACGTATTTATTATCAATATAGAAACCGACAAGGAATCCCTGAGTGCTTGTACCTTTTCCTATATTATCTATGTCTGCTGTAATCCTTACTACGTCTCCCTCTTTTATTTCATCCGTACCCCAGGTTACTTCTGAAACAACCAAATCAGGTCTGTTATCACGCACTTGCATTGTAACTGTAGTTGACGTTTGTGAACCACTGTTATCGGTAACAAAAAGATTTATGCTGTAGTCTCCCGGTATCTGATACATGTGAGTTATACCAGGTCCTTTTTTACTGGAACCATCCCCCATATCCCATACATACGAGTTTATTCTTCCATCAGGATCGTTAGAATTGCTACCGTCAAGACTGAATATTTCTCCGGTGTTTACCCATTCTCTGGTATTTATAACTGCAACAGGTGGCTGATTAATTCTCAATTCCGCTTCAGTCTCATTATTGTTGAGTTCAATATCAGTACTTCCCGGCAGCGTAGTAATTGTTGCCTTAACAGAAGCTATTGTGCTTGTTTCTTTTCCCGGAGACCATACAGTGGAAACCACTTTACTATCCATGCTGTTTAACTCTACAGGCACAGTTCCGATTTTATTCCACTCTGTATTATTCTGAACAAAGAAATCTACTTGTCCTGCTGCTTTTGCATAACCCAGATTTTTAACCTGTACTTCTATCTGCCCCTCTATATCATAAGTCGGCATAAGTGGTGATTTTAATTCATATATTCCAAGATCACTCTGTGATGAAGGAATTGCCGATACCTGTGCAGATTTTTCGCTTTCATTACCTGCTGCATCAACTGCGCTTACAGTATAATAATAACTTTCTCCTTCAATTACAGATTTGTCTGTATAAACCAAGGATTTTGTATCTGCAATAATATCAAAGGGACCTCCGCTATTTAAAGCCCTGTAAAGCAGATAGTGATCCACGTCTTCCACAGGACTTCTTTCCCATGAAAGCTGCAATTCACCTCCAGCTTTCGTATCTGTTACTGCAAAGGACAAAGGTGCCTCAGGTACTTCCCTGTCAACGATATATTTTTTAATAAGGGATGCTTCCTTACCTCCCTTATTTATTGAAGTTGTACGAACTGCATAAATTCCAGCTGGAAGTTCAGTTACATTCCAGTTAAATTCTGTCCTGAAACACGTTTCTCCCTCTGCTGCACTCGGAACATTTTTAAGTTCAAGAATGTTCATAATTTCTTCAATAAGTTCTAATGGAGGAACTACTTCTGTTGTTGTATCTTCACCAATCGGATGCCATTCTTCATTTCCCGTTAATTGTGACATTTCATTTCCGATAAAAGTATACTCATATTTAGTCCTGATACTTACTGTATCACAGGTTAATGTTTCAAGTCGCATACTTCCGTTAGTTCGTGAAAGCTCTGAAGGTGAAAGATTCAATATTACAGGAACTGAGGTTTGATTTAAAGCTCTGGTATCGATAAAATCGCTCAATTCCTGATCCATCGAATAGTCATAGCTTTTTTCACCCTCCTCACCGTCATTATTTACTACTGAAACAGAGTAAAAATATTCTTTTTGAGGATCTCTCATTTTATCAATAAATATATTTGATGCTGTATTATTTACAATTTTATCCCATGTTCCTTCCTTGCCTTCTTTCCTATATAGAACATAGTGACTGAAATCAGAACGTGTTGCTTGAACCCAGCTTACAGTTAGTTGCCATTCTCCGGCCTTAACAAATAGCTCAGACGGAGGTAAAATCGGATTATTAGCCAGAGTATAACTAAATATCTTCTGTCCAACATTTCCAGCTTCATCCCTTGCCTCTACCATAAACTGATATTTGCCATCAGGATAGTCTTCTCCACTGCTGTTCCAGACTACATTCACAATTTCATTATCAACATTTGCCACATCAGCAATTTCCGTCCAATCTTCATCTTCGGAACTACCGTTGTCTTCATCAGCTCTTCTGAATTTAAATGTGTAATTTTCCACTCCCATTTTATCCTCTGCAAGAGCAGACAATGAAAATCCGTTTTTAACAATTTCTCCGTCCTGTGGCATTAAATGCTTTATAACAGGAGACGTCTTATCTTTTTCAGGTATTAAATCCACTACATTAGAAGGCAAACTCTCATTTCCAAGCCTGTCTACAGCTGTTACCCTGTAATAATTCCTGCTGTCAACAAAAGGAGAATCATCAACATACATACCTGTGTCTGTTATACCTATAAACACAAAATCATCTGCATCAGAACCCTTATATATCCTGAAATGGTCAAAATCCAGAGGAATTGTTTCCTGTACACAGTTCAGTGTAATTCTGAGTTCGGAAGCTGCTGCCTCGAGTGAAGGAGCTTCCGGAGGAGTATTATCTATACTATATGATTTTATCAGCTCAGATGTATTTCCTGAAATATCTTTGACTACAGCCTTAATAAAAACTGTACCGTCATCGGTATTTTTTGTATCCCAGTCAATAGTTCCCGATGCAGTTATGGCTAAACTCTGCCATGTTTCATCTTCACCTGTGGCAGAATGAAATATTTCAGTTTCTCCAACCGCAACATTGTCAATGGATATTACACTAAGCTTAACCATTCCGTTGAGCACCTTATCCTGAGCTGGAACCATCCCTGAGATTTGCGGTGGCGTACTGTCTACAAGCACGGACACATTATCACTTAGTATTCCTTCACTCTCATTTCCAATGCTATCAACGGCAGTAACCTTGTATGTATAAAAACTTCCCTGCGTAACTTTACTGTCGGTATAAGTTCTTAATGCAATCTTTCCTATAAATACAAATTCCTGACCATCTGTGCTTCTGTAAAGCTTATACTGATCAATAAAACTGTCTTTTGATTCCTCCCAAGAAACAATAATGGATGTTTCCCCAGGAACTGCTTCAATTCCCTCAGGAGCGATAACCTGTGTATTTCTGATTATTACAGCTTCAATTTTTTCTAAGCTTACATTACCTGCCGCATCATATGCCAAGGCTTTTATTTCATAAGTTCCATCAGCAATCTCTGACACATCCCATAAATATTCATCATATGATATTACCGAAGGCGTAGGCTCAAGTGTTCTTTCAGCCAGTTTATTCCACTGCCCCGAAACCGGTCTGTAGATATACTCTATTTTTGTTGTACCGACATTATCCTGAACCCCTGTCTTAATCTTTATAGTACCTGCTGCTCTTATAAACTCAATAGATTTTATAACAGGAATCTCCTCGTCCTTATAAGCACTTAAATCCACCTTTACAGCATCACTTGGCAAACTTTGATTTCCTGCAAAATCATAGGCTACCACCTTATAGTAATAAATACCTCCAGGTATAACATGTGTATCTGTGTAATTATTTTCTGAAATACGGTAGCCTACAGTAGTATATATCCCGTCAATGGTTGATGAACGCATAACATTAAATGTTTCAATATCACTGCCTTCCTCTTTGTTCCATTGTAATTCCACATATTCATCAGAGCTTGTTGTACGAATATCTGTCAATTTATCAGGTGGCGTCCTGTCAATGGTATAACTCTTAATTTCAGAATATTCGCTCATGTTTCCGCTTGTATCCACAGCTATTGCCCGTATAAAGTATTCTCCTTCATCAATGGTGTCAAGAGAATAATTAAATTTCCAGGTGTATTCCAAGGTTCCATTTGGTAATTTTTTTTCATTTTTATCTTCCCATATTTCACCGTCGGTTGAGCACTGTATTCTTATAACATCTATACCTATATTATCCTTTGCTGTTATAGTCAACGGTATGCTAGACGCATATGATGATTTTCCGGATTGTATGGAAGTGATTTCAGGTATGGCAGAATCCTCTTCCTTCTGTATATTTATAACCCTTGACGCCTCTGCCGTAGAACCATCCCTGTCTATCACAACATATTTGATAAGGTATTCTCCGCTCTCAAAAAGAGCCATAGGCCATGATCTGCTAAAAATCAGGCCATCATCTGTTTTTGAGAAATATGGCGTATCGCCTATGGAAACCCATTTCTCACCATTGTCCTTTGAATAATAAAAGTATACACTTATGCCATTATTATTCAAAACATCCGGAACCAATGCCTTAAGACCTGTATAGCTTACTTTTGAAGATATCAGCAAATTGCTGCCATCGTATGCATCAACAACTGAAGGCGCAACAGGAGCATGTATAAACTCTTCAGAAAAATCAGAGTAGTTCATGGATGGGTCAAATGCCCTTACCTTATAACTGTAATCATTACCGGTAACAAGCTCTGAATCTGTAAAGGTTGTAGTATATGATATATCTATTTTTTCGCCGTCCCTGTATATTTCATATCCTGTTACATAACTGTTATCTTCAGAAGCATCCCAAGAAAGAGTAATGCTTTTTCCTGCATGTGATATACACTTAACGTTTTCAGGCCTCGAAGGCTGCATCTCGTCATTGTCAAACTTAAAGGTTATCTCAACAGGCTCTGACTTATGCCCGAATGGATCCTCCGCCACAATGGTATATACATAGGTGGTGCCAACAGTAAGTCCTGATGCTATGTAATATTTTACATTATTAAGAGTTTCAACAATTTTGCCGTCCTTCCATATAGTATAACGACAATTGCTTATATCACTTACATTCCACGAAAGTCTTACACTGTTAGGTCCGTATGCAACAGAATAGTTTAGAATCTTAGGAGCAGTCCGGTCAATCGTTCTGCTTGTTGAAATGCTCTTAAGTCCTGCATTATCTGCTGCTCGAAATGTATATCTGCCGTCTTGGGCAAACTCTATTGCTGTGCTGTAATCTCCATTTTCGTCTGAAATTACACTTACAGATTTCTCGTAGGAAGAATATTCATCCTTGTAATATATGTAAACATAACTCCCGACATTTGATGTATTACCGTAAACGTTAACTCCTTCGTCCGTAGTATCTACATTTATTGTGATCCTGTTGTATACAGCAGGAGCAGGATCCTCCAAACTAACAGTTTTTGTATTAATAATATTACCAACCTCATCCGTTACAAAAACCTCAACCTTTTTCAATAACTCGGCATAATATTTTTCTATTGTGGCTGAATATTCATCATCTTCTTCAATATATTTCAATTCTATTTCTTCAGTATATGAGTGATGTGCTAAAGCTCCAACAAAGTACGGACTATTTGTTACTTTTGCAGTAATCTTAAGGTCAGTATCATATGAAGCACCTTCTTGCGGAGAAATAATTGTAATATCATTACTCTCAGCCAATAAATAAGCTTTAAAAACATTGATATCACTCTCTTCCCCAAAATCATCTCTAAACTGTAAGTAAAGTATCTTTTCTATTTCATCACTTTCAAACTCATGGTAAACAGAGTTGGTAACTGTTTGGTATTCTTCCTCTGCAAGCTCATCCAGGTTTTCGGATAAGCGAACCTTAGTATAAAATAAAGTTTTTAATTCAAGCTGTACATTATTATCTTTTATATATGGATTTTTACATGTACCATCTTCCCATTCACCAGCGAGCACCAAAGGTTTTATTTCCATTAAGCCTCTGTAATAAAAACTAAGATTTCCCAGAAGGTCTCCGTCTGCTTTTATTGATAATTTATAATTTTCCAAAGGTAAATCCTTAATACTTTTGTCTGATATCTCGAGAATGTTTTCTCCTGTTCTTTTTATAAGTGTTACTCCCTTTTTTATATGTACAGTATTATTCATATCCATAATATTTCCTGTGTACACAGTATCTTCAGAAAGGTTTTTACCATGTACAAGATACGGAAAACCTGCTTGAATACTTGTAACTGAAGGACTTGAATTCTCCTCAGTAATATCGTATTTTACTACTATCGGCAATAAGGATTTTCGATATACATTAAATTTATAAGCACCATATTCCAAAGGAGTATCCAATTTAAAATCTACTAAAATTTCATTTCCGGTGGATGCTTTTCTTTCGCTTCCCTCAACCCTTTCACCTTCAATTATGTTGTCAAAAGCATCTTTTATATTGAAGGTATTCTCATCCCATAAAGCTGTTCCTGAAAACTGCAATGTAACCATATCACTTCCATAAACTGCCTGTGATACAGAAAAACTATTCAAAACATGTGAAGTATTTATTCTGATGAATTTACCTAAACTGATATCCGTTTCATTATCTTTAAAGAAGAATTCATAGATTTCATTAACTTCAAGTGAAGATAGCTGTGTTTTAATAGAAATGTCCCTGTACAATGCATCGTAATGGCTTTTTTCTGTATCAAAACTACCCATTTCAAATTCTTCCTGTGTCTTTATATTTACCAAAACAAGTTTTGCAGATGGTGAAACATTTCTGACCCATGGTAAATTTAACTCCAAACTTTGATTCTGGTACATATTCAAACATATCTGTTCATTACCCGATAAATCCTCGAAGGAACTATTAGTATAATAGTTATCTATTTTACAAAGCTCGGTATCTAATACAAATTCTGAAGAATTAGTAAAGTACTCATAATCTGTTCCATTTATCCTGATGTAATATTTAGTATTCTCTTTTAATTCTTTTGTGATATTGAGATCACCCTTTATCATTACCTGAACTACACTGTAATCTCCGCCATTGGTCTGATATTGCGACATGGACTTTGTAATTGTTGACTTGTCCATATAGCCGTAAATTTCGTTGTCTGCTACTAACTCTATATTGATATTTTCATTGTCTGTACCCATTATTCCATCTTCAATACCATATCCATTAATAGTAAATTCTAGTGTTCCACTCAAAGGAAGTGCAGGTGGATCAAAAGATACCATATTTGAAGTACTTAAACTGCTTTTTACAGGTACTGAAAAATTCATTTTGTTATTGTATAAATCTGAAGCTCCCTCATAAGTCAATTCAATATTGTAGTTTGAACCCTCTTCAAATATTGGCAATCCACTTTGGGAAGAAAATTGAAGGGTAAAAACACCATTTTCATCAGGCTTTTGTCCTGTTAATTCCGAAATTGGTATTTTAAAACTTCCATTCAATCGATATAATTTTGCAGTATATTCTATTGAGTTATCACAATAATATGTGGATAAATCAACTATTCCTTCTTTCACATCAATTACCTGTACCGAATTTAATGAAACTCTATAATAAGCCTGATAAGCATTAACAGATACATTCTCTGCATTTGAAATAATTCCTTCAGGATAACTTACTTTTATAAAATACTTATTATTTTCTAAAACAGGCGTTTCTACTTTCAGACGAAACATTATCTGAGAATTCCCATAATTATAAACATAATCTTCTTTCGATGCTACTGTGTTACCGTAAACATCTGTCAATACAACATCAATTTTATCAGCATCAAAACTTTTCAGGTCACTAAATTCTGCCCAAACAGTTACAATTGAAGATAGGTCATATAACGAACCGCTTAAATTCATTCTTTCCAGTATGAGCCTGTCAGTAACTTCTATATTTGCATATGTAGAGTATTCTGAAGTACCTGTTACAAATTTGAGAGTATACTCACTTCCTGTCTTTAACACATCATTACAGTATATCTCAGGTACACTGACCCCATACAATAACTTTTTGAAATTCGAGTCATTCTGGTTGTCAATAACACTATATCCTGAGTCGCTGAATAATTTGCTGATATTTACCTCTCCAACGCTTGTAACATCAGACATTCCACGCGTTTTGTCACCGTCAAAAAGTATAAACCTTCCTTCTTTGACATTAACCTTATCAAAATATACATACTTATTATAATTCGCACTGATTTTAGAACTGCCTTGTCCCACATAAATTGTCAGGTCTTCCACATTAACTTGAGCTTCACTGCTTTCCAGTACTGGTTCCCCGTTTATATCCTTACAGTCAAGTCTGAAAGTGTACTCTCCTGATTCAACCGGTTTACTGAAATTACATACAAACTGTAGTACATTATCATCGGGAATACCTATAAGGCCTCTTATATATTCTGTTGATATTTCAGGTATTTTATCGATAGAAACACCATCTTTTAAAATCTCAGCACTAAATAAAATGTCCCTGTCAATAGCACCATAAAGAATATTGGCAGGCACATTCAACATTGACACAACAAAAGATGCATTGCTTTCCGCTGTATATGTGTTATCTTCAATTTTATATGTAATCTGGGAAGTATCAGATATATACTTGCCAATAGTTAATTCTGAAGGAACATTACTATCATTAAGAGAAATAATAACTTTATACTGTTGATCCTTATACAGCTTGCAGGCAAAGGAATTGCTCTTAGGCCAATACCTTATACTACCAATTTGACGTATATTATCGCTTATACTCAGGGAAGACAGAGTAGCTTGGGTTGCCGTTACAATGTATGTTGAAGTGGATTCTGGTATAAATAGAAATTTAAAATATGTACCTTTCTCCTCACTATCACAATCATTCATAACCATAACCTGGTCTTCAGTAATAAAAACTTCTTCAGGAGATTCATCTGAAAAAGGAGTTATAGAAAAAGGCTTAATCTCGCCGCCTAATTGGTTGTCTCTATACTCAAAAAAGGGATTGAGAATTTTAGCTGTAGCTACAGAATTTTTATCATTTTCACCCGGCTGACCTTCTTCAATAGGTAACATAACACTGTTTTTTAATGAAAGTATACTTTCATTAAAAATATCAAAAGGCAATTGAGCCTCAGGTATTTCAGGTTCTGGTGGTTCAGGTTCTGCCAGTTCATTCTCTTGTTCCGGTTCTTGTTCTGATATATCAGGCTCAGTTTGCTTAAAACCTTCATTGAGAGTTTGAATTACCGGAATTTTATTTGTTTTATCCTCTGACATTAAAGATGTTTCCGGTCTTGTATCCTTTTTGATAAGATTTGATAGAATTTTGTATACTGATTCATGCACTGTTTCAGAAACACTTTGAGATGGCAACAACTCTGTTTTTTCATCTGATAAAATTTCTGCATAACTAAATCCCGGCATTATACAGTTGCAAATCATTAGTACCACCATAAAAAATGCCACAATTGATTGACGTTTGAATCTCAATTCAACTCACTCCCCTAATTCTAAACTTATTAAGTAGGTAATTTGTTAATAACCCAACTTTCCCACTTATAGTATTTTGAGGCTCTGGTTGCTCACAAGTTAAGGTCAAAAAGTTTACTTTTTGACCGCGGTGAGCAATGCTACGTTAGTGGCAAAGAGCCCATAAATACTGTGGGAAAGTTGAGTTAATAACAATAAAAATCGAATTACAACAAGGCCCACAATCCTGGTTGCAAATTGCAAAATTTTATCATATAAAAAATCACGTTGACAAAAAAACTTACATACTCATTATAGTATGTTTTCATACTATTTTACAATAGGATTTTAGATAATTATTCCTTGTTGTTTTATTGATATTTTTAGAAAGCATACTCATAGAATTAAGAACAAGACTGTTTTCAATATTTATGAAACCATTTTTTAATTTTATGGTTGAAATTTGATATTAATACATTACTCCCCTTACATTTTCAATAAAACCCCTTATCTTAACCTCATCCTTGAAACCGTCTGTTTCAACACCGCTACTTACGTCTACAGCAAAAGGCTTCACCCTTTCTATTGCCTGACGAACATTACTGATATTGATTCCTCCTGCAAGGATAACATCACAATATTTCGTAGCTGTGACAGCAAGACTCCAGTCAAAGCTTATACCGGCACCACCATAACTCCCATCCAGATACGCATCAAGAAGATACGCGTCTACCCTGTATTTGTGAACATTCTCAAAAGAGCCCTCATCCTTAACACGTATGGCTTTCCATATGAAAATATCTTTCTTGCCCCTTAAATACAAAGATTTCCTCATCTTTTCAACATACTCAGGACTTTCATCACCATGAAGCTGTATTATATCAAGTCCGCTAAAGCAGGCGATATCGGCAACAGCATCAATATTTTCATTTACAAAAACACCTGTTGCCTTAATCCCCGGTAAAAGCAGCTTTCGTAATTCTACTGCCTGCTCCCTTGTAACCTGCCTTCTGCTTTTTGCAAATACAAAGCCAATGTATTCAGGCATATACCTGTTTACAAACGCAATGTCCTCTTTTCTTCTTAATCCGCAAATTTTGACTCCTGTCATACCCTTACCGCTCTTAATTCATTTATTTTATCACGAATGGATTGTGCCCTCATAAATGTCT
The DNA here is from genome assembly GCA_964409165.1 of uncultured Oscillospiraceae bacterium. Classification (GTDB taxonomy): domain Bacteria; phylum Bacillota; class Clostridia; order Acetivibrionales; family Acetivibrionaceae; genus CAYPCH01. The sequence continues at coordinate 25,345 of CAYPCH010000031.1, forward strand.
CGCCAATTAAAACAGCATCCACTCCAAGACCCTTCAAAAATTTTATATCATTACTGTCTTTTATGCCGCTCTCACTCACAACCAACCTGTCATCTGGTATATGGTTCATCAGTTCTTCTGTCGTTTTAAGATTGACATTAAAATTTTTTAAATCCCTGTTGTTTATCCCTATTATTGTTGCCCCTAATTCCAATGCCCTTTCCACTTCCCTCCTGTCATGCACTTCCACAAGACATTGCATACCAAGAATGCCAGCCACAATCTGAAACTTTTTTAATTCTTCATCAGAAAGAAGCGATACAATAAGGAGTATTGCGTCAGCACCAAGATACCTGGACTGGTAAACCTGCCATATGTTTATAATGAAGTCTTTTCTCAACACAGGAAGCTCAAATGACTGCCTTATTTTAATGAGATAGCGGTCATCTCCCGAAAAAAAGTTTCTCTCGGTAAGTACTGATATTGCCTGTACATTAGATTCGCTGTACTCTTTTGCAATCTTTAATGGGTCAAAGTCTTCTCTGATAATCCCCTTCGAGGGAGAAGCTTTCTTGACCTCTGCTATTATGGATATATCTTCATTGTTTTTTAAAGCATTATAAAAATCTTGCGTTTTTTGCAGTCCCGGGCTTTTGAGTTTTTGTTTCCAGCCTTCTATTGAAATTCTGCTCATTTCATACTCAAGCTGTTTCTTCTTTGATTCTACAATTTTATCAAGTATCATAATTAACATCCTCCAGCAAAATAAAAATCAGTTTGCACAATTTTATTAAATCCTCTAGGTATTTTCAGTTTAAAAATGCGTTGGATAACGCCTTAATGTCGTTCAATTTACTTAACGCCTTGCCTGAATCAATTATTTCCTCAGCCATTTCAACACCTTCTTCAATGCTTGATGTCTTCTTCCCTACATAAAGTGCCGCTGCAGAGTTTAAAACAACAACATCCCTTTTAGCTCCTTTTGCACCGTTGAAAATGGAATAAATTATTCCTGCGTTGACCTTGGCATCTCCTCCAACCAATTCATCCTTTGATGCCAGTTTAAGATTATATTTTTCGGGGTTCAATTCATAATTAATAACTTTTCCTTCCTTAACTTCCGACACTTGGGTTGAGGATGATACTGTAATCTCATCAATACCGTCCATTCCATGTATAACCATTGCCCTTTCCAACCCAAGATTTAGTAAAACATTCGCCATAGGATCTGTAAGTTTTGAATTAAAAACTCCTAAAATCTGACCTTTTGCGTTTGCAGGATTGGTAAGTGGCCCTAATATATTGAATATAGTCCTTATCCCAAGTTCCTTTCTAGGTCCGGCTACATAACTCATAGATTTGTGAAAAATCGGAGCAAACATAAATCCTATCCCGACCTTCTCAATACACTCCTGAACCTGACTAGGAGTAATATTTATTTTTATTCCCAGCTCCTCTAAAACATCAGCACTTCCACTTTTACTGGATATCGACCTGTTTCCGTGTTTTGCAACATAAACACCACCGGCTGCTGCCACAAAAGCTGCTGCAGTGGATATATTGAAGGTATTTGAACCATCACCGCCCGTTCCACATGTATCAATGTAGTATTCAACATTCGGACATATTTTATCTGCTTTTTCTCTCATTACTTTAGCACATCCCGTTATTTCTTCTATGCTTTCACCTTTAATCCTGAGAGCTGTTATAAAGCTTCCTATCTGAGCCTGTGTTGCATTTCCTTCCATTATGCAGTTTAATGCATCTATTATTTCCTGTTCACATAAGTTTTGTCTTTCTATCAGCTTCTTAATCGCACCTTTTAACATTTCAATCTACTCCTCTCATCTCTTCTCTTCCATAATTTGCACGCACTCTAAGCTCAACATTCTCTGTTTTTTCTTGTATTACCACTAAAATCAGATTGCAATATGCTTATTGTCCAATATATACTTTTTAAAAAGTTGGATAAAACATTATATTGACGCCTCCTTTTTCTAAAAGGAAGACATGAGATAAGACTAAACTAAAAAAGCCAGGTTGGAGATACCCGGCTGTTTGGACTTATTAAAATAAATATATCCTGCCTCGTCTCTTCTCTTCTCTTCTAATCATTAAACTCTAAACTCTAAACTCTAAACTAATCTCATCTATTATGCCAATTATAGCATGGTATAAACATTGAAAGCAAGCACTTTTTTAACTTAATTTAAAATTTAAAAATTGCACAAAGTGTCTGGATTTTAATTCCTTTTTGTTCTATTTATAGCATCTATATAACTCTGATCCGAATTTCCACTAACATAAATGTCCGGACGAATCTTCCCTCCTGAAACGTTTTCTTCCTTAACATTCCAGTAAAAGCTCACCAGATATATCATGTATTTCTTCGCCTTGTTTTCATAAACAATCTGTCCGACACCTTTGCCTAAAGTCGGTCTGCCTACTATATAAACATTATCCAAGTATTTCTTCAGTCCTAATGCTAAAACTTCTGAACTGCTTGCCGAGTTTTCATTCACCATAATAAATATATTTTTAAATTTCACCTGGTTTCTGTCGGAAATATAATCCTCAATATATCCATCCCTGTATATCAGATAACTGGTTGTGCATTCAGGCAGCAGTAAGTCAAGCATTTCATTGGACTCTGCAAGCAGACCTCCCGGATTGTCTCTTAAATCTATAATAAGATTTGTTTCCTCCGGGTTTTCAATATCTTCTACTATCTCCCTGAATTTATATCCTGTAGAAGATGTAAACATATTGAATTGCAAAAATACAGTATTCTTATCAATGTGTTTTTCAACAATAGTATTATTAAGATCAAAGCTTACCATTTCATCGTATAAATCTCCGTCAATTACGTATGTGAACAAATCATTTTTGTTCCTTATAGACTCAACAAAGCTCTTAATTTCATCAACTGTTACTTCCTTATTACTTAAAAATCTATTGGATATAGTATCAAAATTCTTTATCTTATCCAGATACAGATAGTTATATTTGATAAAATTGGCTACCCTCTCGGACTCAGGCAAATCAACATCCTCAAGAAAAGATTTGAGGGTTTTTGCATTTTCACTTTCGGCATATATCTCAAGAACCTTTTCATTATACTGCGCTGACTTAGAATAATCCTGTGCATGATAATGTTCCCAAGCAAGAGAACTTAGAATCTCTACATTTTCAGGTTCAATCTCCAATATTTTATTATATTGTTCTATTGACTTATCACTTTTTCCCTGATAGGAATAGCAGTCTGCAACATACCATGGAAAAACATAAGAATGCGGGAACAATTCTGATGCATTATTTGAAAACTCCAGACATTTCGTGTAGTTTTTTAAATAATAGAACAAAACATAAGACATATTAAGATACCCCTCTATTGAATTAGGTTCAGCTTCAATCGCCTTATCAAAAAAATTGGTAGCATCTTTATATTTGTTAATGTAAAGATTTATAAAACCTAAAGTGTTATAGGCAAACGCACTAGAACTACTAATCTCTAAAGCTTTATTGCAAAATTCTTCTGCCTTATCATATTGCTCTTGTTCAATAAACAATTTTGACTTGCTAACATATGCATCCGGGTTATTCTCATCAAGCTCTATACTTTTGTCAATAAGTCTCTCAGCATTTTCATATTCTTGCATATAGCAATTGGCAAGCCCCTTTAGCATATATGCCCGCGAGGAATTTATGTCAAGGGACAATGCATTGTCTGCAAATCTTATAGCCTCTTCATATTCTTCCAACTCATACAAAGTCTCTGCTTTTTTTATATAAATATTGAACAGTATATCCTTGTTAAAATCAGCACCTAATGCTTTATTAAAACAATCAAGAGCACTTTTATATTCTTGCATATCTAAATAAACGACGCCCTTGTTATAATATGCAGTATCATTATAAGGGCTTATTTCTATAGCTTTATCGTATTGCTCCAAGGCTTCCTTCCATTTTCCAAGAGAATAAAAAGCAAATGCTTTATTGTTGTATGCCATATCCAAGTCTGGGAAAAACTCTAATGCCTTATCACAGCATTTTATGGCTTCTTCAAAATTGCCAGCAACATTCAGTGCATAAGCCTTGTTACTGTAATAACTCCCATTTTCAGAATCCAATGATATGGCTTTATCGTAGCTCTTTATGGCATTTTCAGGGTCACCCAAATCAACCATCAAACTTCCTTCGATATCATATAAGGAAGCGTCACTGCCATCTAACTCCATCGCATTGAAGCATTCAGTCAAGGCATCCCTGTCCTTGTTGAGTTTATTGAGCACTTTTGCCTTTCCGATATATCCTTTTTTTGAATCTGGATTCTTTTTAATTGCAGCTTCATAATGTTCTAATGCCTTCTCATAGTTGTTGCTTAAAAAAAACTCTTCTCCTTTTCTGATATGATTGTCAAAAGGACTTGAACATTGGCATAAAAACAATGGAAAAACCATCAACGATAATATTAAAACAAGCTTTTTCATTCATGACCTCATCTTTCAGCTATTAAATTGATTTATATTCACCATGCCATGGCTTCAGTTCAACATTGCTCTAATCTATAATGTTGCCTTTTTGATTAGGATACTTCTGAGCAAACTGGCTATTCTTTTCATTGATCATCCTAAAGCTTCTGGCTATACTGTTAATCGTATCTATGTTTTCATTAAACACTTTTTGTGATGTCCAGCCACATACTTGGTAAAAATCGTCCTTTGTTTCTATAATAGTAAATGAGTAACTCACTTTATAAAAACCTTCAATTCCCGAAAACTCAAATTGAACTGCAGGATGCCCCGATATAATAAGATTTTTAAACTCAGTACCTTTTCCATTCTTCATATTTAAACTCAAGTCTTCAAACTTACTCTCACAACATTCTAAAAGAGAAAGGCTGTCTATATATTCTTCCTTCTCTATCCTCGCAACAGCAATACCTATATTGGTGTTTTCTGAGTTTATTTCATAATCCTCCTCAGGCTCATTAATAAAATCGTAAGGAAGTGTAATTTCCATTGTTTTGCTTTTTCCTTTTACAGTTTTACCTTTAAAATCACTTTCCGTGCTGTTATAGCTTGAATAAATAATACCTGAAAATACTGTAACCCCCAATAGCAAAAGCAGTGCACCTGTAACCAGAAGTGAATTTCTTTTGCTCTTGTACAAAGCATGCTGCAAAGCTTCCGAATTGGTGTATTTCTCTCTCTCAATATCAAAAAATGTATTCGCACCCGAACTGAACTGAGGAGTAGCCACTCCAAGCTGCTGTAAATTTTCGTATGTTTCTTTATTGCTATTATATAAATACTCATTCTTTTCATAAAAAAACTTTTTTAAATCTTTTAAAGATATAACATATGTACCGGCAGCCATATCACCAATCCTTTGTTTACGGGAAGAATTTGAAGAAACGATTACAGCAATAAATCCTCCCATAACTATTGGATTTACTTCTACTATTCTTAACAAAGTACGAATCAACGATTTCAAAAGCCCCGGCGCAAAACCATCATTATTGACAGCCTTTATCCTTAGAATAAACTTTCCTAATGTATATCCCGTCAGCCCCTCAAGTATAAAATAGTATAGAGAAGAAACCACTAATGCAATAATAAATTTTTTATCATAAAAACCTTGAAACGTACTGAGATAATCTATCAGTTTAGCCAAAAAAACAAAATCTATTATGGTTGCAACAATTCTTTTTATAATCACTGAAGAATTAGAACCAAAATTTATATCATCAATATGAAAATTCATCTTATCACCAACCACTAAAAATGAAACAACAATGAAGCTGTTTATATACAAAATCATTATATTATAACAAACATCATTCTGTGTAATATTAAGTACATTTTACCACTATAATGCTTTAATGGCAACCTGCTATTTGCAAAAAACACATATTCAAAACAATAACTTACAGCAATTAACTTCATAAGTATTATAAATCCAGCAACAAAACGCAGATTTTATACTCTAAGGAATGAAATACTTATAAAACCTGTGTTTTTTATACTCTAAGCCAATACTGTTATTTTGGCTTATCACGATTCTTAAATCTTCTACCGTAAAACTTGATTATTCTAAACACCATAGTGTATAACATATAAAATTGATAATTTCTTTTCAGCATTTACAATAGTAAATAATTAAATAGACGATTGATAGTACATGAAATTAAACCCGCCTTTTAGACCGAAAAAAAACAGCGTATAAGCCAAAAACACCCGCTATATAAGCGAGTGTTCTTGATAATTATATTGAGTAAGTCTATAAGCCGGGTTCTGTATTTGATAGTCATCTATCTAGGCCATACATTTCTGAACAGCTCAAGCCACCTACCCGGGACTGGCGGGCAACCATAATGTCCCTCTTTGCGGTGTTGCTCCAGGTGGGGTTTACATAGCCGGCAAGTCGCCATGCCGCTGGTGAGC
>CAYPCH010000032.1:0-31601 GCA_964409165.1 uncultured Oscillospiraceae bacterium
TCAATATTTGGGTTGCTATTCTTCATAACAAATAATAGCAGTCCCGTCTTCAATATTTTCAAAAATCCTTTTAGCAAGACTTAGTGGAGCATTAACACATCCGTGAGTTCCATTTGTTTTATATATACTGCCTCCGAAAGAATGTCTCCAGCTTGCATCATGTAATCCTATGTTTCCGTTAAAAGGCATCCAATAACTTACTTCTGCTCTATAGTTACTTCCTCTCAAAACCGACCCCTTTTCCTTGTAATTAAGCATATAGACACCAACATCGGTAGCATTCCCCTTATTGGGATTGCCAGTAACTACAGCACCTGACGCAATAAGTTTTCCATTCTTATAAAACCATACATGCTGCCTTGTTATATTAATTTCCAAATAAGTGTTCCCTATGTCGTCTTTACCCCTTGCAAAGGCCTTTTGAGCATATACAGGTTCTCTTTCAATTATTGTGCCACATTTTATATTATCTGTTAATACTTTTATTTCAGTAGCATTGCTAATCCTCCATCCGTAAAATCCTTCTTTCACTTCTATCATTTTATTCATAGAAGTTCTAAACATTCTTGGTTTTCCAACAGTATTATATTTTTTAGCCAATTCTTGCACATATTCTTTTACAGACTTTTCGTCTATAACCACTCCAAGTTTCTCATCAACACTTAGCCACTGACTTATTATGTTTCCATCAAGTGTCTCCTTGTCATCCCCAAACAGGTAAGTCACTTTCGATGAAACATATTTATCCAATATCTTTTTTGTTTCAATAGTTTCAGATGATTTTAACGTATACTTTGGGTTTTCATAACAATCATATTCATCCAAGTCAAAGCTGGTCATACCTTTTAGTATTGCCATATCTAAAGCTTCCCTCAGCTTATCCTTGTTTATCTTATTGCCGTATATTTCTTTAACTTTTTCATACGATCCGCTCGAATACCTGAAGCTTACGTTTTGAGGCTCTATAACACCTTTGTTCAAGCATTTCAATTCATTGATTCCAATCTCTAAAAGCTCTTTATTATATACAAATAGATCCTCTGCGTTATACTTCTGCTCCCACAACAAAGACTTAATCCATTTTATAGGGTTTTTTTTCGTACAAGCTTTGAAAATATTGGTTTCTTTATTATATTTCAATTCTATCTGCTGCCCTTTTATTATCTCTGTTTCTCCGTATCTTTCTATCAATTGCAATTGGTAATCCTTTGTAAAATTATCGATGGTATCATCCAGCTTATCATACGCCTTTAGCGAAACATCCACTCCATTTAGCGACGTCCTAAAAAAAGTATGGCTGACAAAATATAGGGAAATAAGTAAATACACCAATATAATTGAAGCGACAGCTATAATTATATAATCTGTTATATTACATGCCAAACGCTTTTTCATCTGGTTAATCCTTCCATCAAGATCAGATAATAAATATACAAATTTTTGATTATATACCTCCGACATTATCTTATTTCAGCTTTTTAATACTATATTCTATGTTCATAACAACATTTTTAATACTCACTCTCTTTTTCTCCTTTTTGCAAATTTTCCTTGCATTCAATCAAGACCAATACCTTTTTCCTGTACCAGTTCAGAGATTATAATCACATACCCTCAACATAATACATATAATGCTACTAGAATAATCCTGAAAGGACTGTAAATTTTATGTATAATGTACCTAAAAATTACACGCAAGCATATAACCCTAATATGCCTGTATGTAACCCATATAATATGTATCAGTGCCCTTACTATGCCAATCTCCCAATGCTTGCCCCGGATTTTTGGAGCCAATTCCCTGAGCAATATCTTCCTTGTGACGAATACCCCAAGGTCGATACTCCTGTTAAATTAAAGGATTATGGACCTCATCCGTTTGCAATTGATATTGAGAAAGCCACCAAGCAAAACAATAACTTCCGTCTCGCTTTATGGACAGGAAACCATTTGCAGCTTACCTTAATGAGCATAAATGTCGGAGACGATATAGGTTTGGAAATGCATCCTGATGTTGATCAGTTTATACGTATTGAAGAAGGTCAAGGTCTTGTTAAAATGGGGGACAAAAAGGAAAATTTGGATTTTCAGGCTTGTGTGGAAGATGATTTCATATTCATTGTACCAGCTGGAAAATGGCACAATCTAATCAACACAGGCAATAGAGCCATTAAACTGTATTCTATTTATGCACCGCCTGAGCATCCGCATGAAACCGTTCATAAAACTAAAAAAGATGCCGAAGAGCACCACGAACATCAGGAACTCTGAAAATAATATAAAACCAACTTTCTATGCCAAGGCAGAATTATTCTTGAAGCAAATCCTGCCATATGGCACAAAAAAGCTGGTTTTATCAAATAGACAACTATTACTTGCTTTACTCAACTTTCCCGACTATAGCCTTGGAATACTATAAGTGGGAAAGTTAAGTGATTAATTGTTTTTGACTTTTATATTCTTTTCTTTTGGAGTATAATTATTGGGTAATTATTTTTTTATTGGACATACCCTAAAGAGATTTTAATAATGAGAGGAGAATATAAATAATGAATTTGCCAGATAAATCAGGTTTTTTTGGGGAATACGGAGGACGTTTTGTACCTGACAACCTCAACAAGGTATTAGATGAAGTAAAACAGGCTTTTTACAAGTTCAAAGATGATCCTGATTTTAAGAAAGAACTTGATTATTATTACAAATATTTTGTAGGACGTCCGAGTCCTTTATATTATGCAGAAAGACTTACTAAACAGATAGGCGGGGCAAAAATATACTTAAAGCGTGAAGACCTTAACCATATGGGAGCACACAAAATTAACAATACCATCGGTCAAGTCCTTCTTGCAAAACGACTGGGCAAGAAAAGAATTATAGCAGAAACCGGAGCCGGGCAACACGGTGTTGCTACCGCAACTGCATGTGCTTTATTTGAAATGGAATGTATTGTTTATATGGGAGAAGAAGATACACGCAGACAAGCATTAAATGTTTTCAGGATGGAACTTCTTGGTGCAAAAGTTATTGCTGTAAAAACCGGGACAAGAACACTCAAAGATGCTGTCGATGAAGCACTGAATGATTTGATACTGAATTATGAAAACACGTATTACATGTTAGGTTCTGCGGTAGGTCCTGACCCATATCCCGAAATAGTAAAGCATTTCCAATCTATTATTGGTATTGAGGTTAAGGAACAAATCCTAGAGCTTGAAGGAAGACTTCCCGATTACCTTGTTGCATGTGTTGGTGGAGGCAGTAATTCCATTGGACTGTTTTCACCTTTCTATGATGACAAAGAAGTTAAAATGGTAGGTGTTGAACCAGCAGGTAAAGGACTTGACACTCCAGACCATGCGGCAACCATAACCCTTGGAAGCCCCGGGGTTTTACATGGCTTTAAATGCTATCTTCTCCAAGATAAACAAGGAGAAGCACTTCCGGTATACTCAATTGCAGCAGGACTGGATTATCCGGGTGTAGGACCGGAGCATTCTTTCTATAAAGACAGCGGAAGGGCTCAATACGTTACGGCCACCGACAAGAATGCAATAGACTCATTCCTCAAGCTCTCAAAAGTTGAAGCTATTATTCCGGCAATCGAAAGCTCTCATGCAGTGTTTTACGCAATGAAGCTTGCAGGAGAACTCAGTAAGGATGAAATTATTGTTATATGCCTCTCAGGCAGAGGTGACAAAGACGTGGCAGAAATAGCAAGTATACTAGGCAAATAAATCACATAAGAAGTGCATTGGTAAAATAGGCACCACCCTATTTTGCCAATGCACTTCCAAAATTCATCAGATAAACAACAACAAACTCACAGCCATAACCATCATTCCGGCTATCAGACCATATATTGAAAGATGGGGCTCTCCATATTCCCTCGCAGTAGGCAAAAGCTCATCTAATGAGATAAACACCATAATCCCAGCCACCATAGCAAATAAAACACCAAAAACAACATCATTAAAAAACCTGAACAATAGCAAATACCCGATAATAGCGCCTAACGGCTCGGATAACCCTGAAAGGAATGACAACTTGAATGCTTTTTTCTTATCCGATGTAGCATAATAAATCGGGACAGCAACTGCAATTCCCTCTGGTATGTTATGGATTGCTATAGCTACGGCAATTGCAATTCCAAGCGAAGGGTCTTTGATAGCAGCTGTAAAAGTTGCAAGCCCCTCCGGAAAATTATGTATCGCGATTGCAAGAGCTGTAAGCGTCCCCATTCTCATCAGCTTGTTGCGATTAATTTCTTCTTCATTACTACATCCATTATCTTTATTACATATCTCCTCAACCTTTCTCATTTCATGAGGGTTTTCCCCTGAAGGCACAAATTTATCTATAGCTGCAATCAGGAATATTCCTCCGAAGAAAGCAGCTACTGTGACCCACGAGCCTTGGGATTCACCCAAAACTTCTATCAAAGAATCCTTTGCTTTAACAAATATCTCAATCATGGATACATAAATCATAACTCCAGCAGAAAAACCCAGCGTAACTGATAGAAATTTTGTATTGGTCCTTTTTGTAAAGAATGCAAGGATACTGCCTATTCCTGTCGATAAGCCCGCAAACAATGTGAGACCAAAAGCAAACAAAACATTCTGGAAATCCATCTATTATTACCCCCTGATGCTTTTATGATTATTTATACCCAAATGGACACTTAAATAACCAAATGACAATTTCCCTAATTCAATATACTAAAGCTTTATCATACCAATTGACAATTACGAAAAAGTGATTATACTTAAAATAGAAGAAATATCACATTTGGAAGAAACCGTGAGATATTTGAAGAGAAACGAACTTTACTGAATAGGTAATTAAATTTTTTTTAAAAAAGGAGATTGAAAAATATGGGAAACACAACTTACAATGCTTACACAACTGCACAAAAACAATTTGATGCTGTAGCTGATTTGATTGATTTGGATCAACCGATCCGTGAATTGCTTCGCCAGCCAAGCCGCGAATATCATTTTACTATCCCGGTAAAAATGGATGATGGTACAACTAAAATATTCAATGGCTATAGAATACAGCACAACGATGCACGTGGTCCGGCTAAGGGAGGAATACGCTTCCATCCCCATGAAACTGTTGATACAATAAGAGCTTTATCTTTATGGATGACATGGAAATGTGCAGTTGTTGATATTCCTCTTGGCGGAGGTAAAGGAGGAATTATTTGTGATCCTCGCAATTTATCAAAGAATGAACAGGAGAAATTATGCCGGGGATACGTCAGGCAACTTGCTAAAAATATTGGTCCGACAATTGATGTTCCAGCTCCTGATGTTATGACTAACAGCCAGCACATGCTTTGGATGATGGATGAGTTTGAAACCATTCATGGTAGTCATTTGCCCGGAGTAATAACCGGAAAACCTGTTGGAATGGGTGGCTCTCTTGGTCGTACCAAAGCGACTGGTTACGGAGTTATTTATAACCTTAGAGAAGCACTTAAAGAATTAAAAATAGATATCACCAAAACAACTGCAAGTCTTCAAGGATTTGGCAATGTGGCAGAATATGCAGCAAGATTGTATACAAAGCTGGGCGGCAAAATTATTGCCATTTCTTGCTGGGACAATAGCGATAAAAAAGCCTATACATTCCGCAATGCAAATGGACTTGATATAGATAAATTGGCTGGCATAAAAGATTCCTTTGGAACCATTGACAAAGTTAAGGCTCAGGATATGGGATGCGAATTGCTTGATGGTGACGAGTGGATTGTACAAAATGTTGATATTATTTTGCCTTGTGCCCTTGAAAACCAATTGACACCTGATACCTTTGCAAAAATCAGCGATCAGGTAAAGGTAATCTGCGAAGGAGCAAACGGACCTACAACTACAGATTGTGATGAACTTATAAAGAAAAAAGGAATTTATCTTATTCCTGATTTCCTGTGTAATGCCGGTGGTGTGACATGCAGTTATTTTGAACAAGTTCAATGCAACATGAACTATTTTTGGTCTAAAGAAGAAGTACTGGAAAAGCTTGATTTTAAAATGACCTCCGCTTTTCATGCTGTTCATAATCTGGCTAAGGAAAAAGGAATTTATATGCGCGATGCAGCCTATGTGATTGCTATTAATCGTGTGGTAGAAGCAGTTAAGCTTCGTGGTTGGGTATAACAAATCAAGTTATAATTAAAAACTGCTGCCAATTAACACTAATTGGCAGCAGTTTTGTTTTCCTTTAAAAAATCATCATATATTTGAGTACCCATAAAGAGTACCCAATTTTATTTAACCAAATTTCACTCCAAGAGGCCTACCAAAATTTCGTACCCATCGAGGGTACAAAATTTTGCCTCTTTCATTTCATTCCAAGAGGCCTACCAGACAACTCTCTGCATTGCTATTGTTGCAATTCCAATAAAGTATTCGGACTCCCTGCGGATATGAGCTATTACTGTAGACGCAACAGGGTTTTCCTGGACAGCGGAACTCTTCGAAGAAAGTAAATTAAGGAAAGTAACGAACTCTTTGCTTTGATTAATACAGCAAATTATGAACTGCATTATTTGTTGCTGTAACTGCGGGCTGATATATGAGCCTGCTCGCACGACAGCTTCCACGTATTTGACAGCAGTTTCCCGGGTTTGCGTAAGAACCCGTTCCCAGTTTTGCAACTGCTTTACATATTCATCTTCAAGGTTCGCTGCTACATCTCGGATTACGACAGTGTGTTCAGTCTCCTGGTTCTTCCAGAACTCTACTTCGTCAAGAACCCTGTAAAACATTTTGTCTCCGTAATAAAATTGCATTTTCATCAACCTCTCAAAAATATAATATAAAAGTTCCCAAATATATTATATTCAGTGATGAAGATTTGTGTTAAATATATAAATAAGTTAGGTGCCTGGAACCTAACTTATTTATATATTTTGCAATAACATTTTACATTAATTCATATGTTGCAAAAAAATTCAACTTCTAAAAACAAATTCTGCTATGGACCACTAGGTCTTAAGCCAATGGAACATAGGATTCTATACTCATCTCTCCAAAATCACTCATGTTATTGTACACAGCAATTGCCATATCAAATATATTAAAAGCAATTGCTGCTCCTGTCCCTTCACCCACGCACATATCCAAATCTAAAAAGTGTGGCAGTCCAAGCTCTTCAATCATAATCATTCCAGCAGGTTCTTTTGATATATGTGTCGCAAACATATAATCTTTAGCAGTAGGACAAAGCTTCACAGCAATCAAAGCCGCAACAGAAGAAATGAATCCGTCTATCAAAATCGGTATACGATGGATTCCACCTCCGAGATAAACTCCTGCAAGTGCTGCAATATCCAGCCCTCCAACCTTTGACAATACATCTATGGGATCATTTGCATTAGGCTTATGCATTCTCAATGCCTCTTCTATAACATGTATTTTTCGGGCTAAACCTTCTTTTGCAAGCCCTGCTCCTTTTCCCGTAACCACCGCAGGAGATTTATTAAGTAAGCATGCCGTGATAGCACTACTTGAAGTGGTATTTCCAATACCCATTTCACCAGTAGCTATCATTTTAAATCCCTTTTCCTTCAGTTCACCTACCATATCAATCCCCACCCTTATAGCCTCTAAAGCCTGTTCTCGGCTCATTGCGGGTTGCTTATACAAATTATTGGTTCCATACATTATTTTTCTGTTGATTATTCTGTCGTTATGCACTTCTGAGGCAATTCCCACATCCACAACAATAACCTCTGCATTGCTTTGAGCAGACAGAATATTTATGGTAGCCCTGTTTCGCGTCATGCCTTCTGCCATAATACGTGTTACATCCTGACCCGCTTGTGTGACACCTTCTGCCACAACACCGTTATCAGCACACATAACTAATGTACACTTTTTAGAAATATCAATTTTGTCATCTTCAAAAATACCTGCAAGCTTTATAAGGGCACCTTCAAGCTTGCCAAGGCTATTAATAGGCTTAGCAATGCTATCTAATCGTTTTTGTGCCACTTCCATCTTTTCCTGGTTTAAAGAATCAATTTTTATGTTCATTCTGATACCCCCAAATTTTTAATAATTTTGTTGACAAATTTTTATCCTATTTTTCATACTAATATAATATCATTCCCATTCCCTAACCTTCCACATTTGTATTTACACAGCTCACAATATTTTAACATAAATCCACTTGCTTCTTTAAAGTGCAGTCCCTTTTTTGGGCACAAACAATCCGGTCATATCTACTCCTTCGTGCTCAAGCAGCTTTACCTTTTTTTTAATCCCACCTGCATAACCGGTCAAGCTTCCGTTAGCACCTACCACACGATGGCAAGGTATAATGATTGATATAGGGTTGTGCCCAACAGCACCACCTACAGCTTGCGCAGACATCCTATCCTTTCCCATACGTTTTGCAACCTCTTTTGCAATGTTACCGTATGTTGTCAGCTCACCATAAGGTATTTCAATAAGAATCTTCCATACCTGCTGTTTGAACTCACCACCAATCGGAGCAAGGCGCAATCTGAATAATTTCGGTTTCTTTCCAGCAAAATAATCCTCCAACCATGCTATGCCTTTTTGAAGTATTGGAAGGTCATTTTTTTCAATGATATCTTTTGATATTGTGTTTCCACTATATTTCTGCCCAACAATCCGCAGACCGATAATGCTGCTTTCATCACTTGCAAGCAAAACATCCCCAATCGGAGATTTGTAATGTGCCGAGTAATACATGTTCTCCCCCCTTGACATAAAAATATAGCGCAAATACAGAAACAATAAATATGCAATTGACAATCTTGATAAGATACTTAATTCCTTGGATATCGCCTTTGAGGGTTAAAAGACAGTATCAAAATTTATTGAAAATTAACTAGCGTAAAAAGATAATTGAAAATCTAACAGCATAAATTATACAGGCTTGCAGGCTTACTTTCACAACTTCAATATTTAGTCATTATAATAAACTTCAACCAGATATAAGCCTTTTGCCGGTGCAGTTCTACCTGCCCTTTTCCTGTCCAAGCTCTTAATTATGTCCGATATACTGTCAGAGGGTATTCTCCCTATGCCGATATCAATAAGCGTACCTGCCATTATCCTGACCATATTGTATAAAAAACCATTTCCCGATACTTCAAAGGTGATAATATCATCTTCTTTTTCAACAGATACCGATGTAATGGTTCTTGTCGAAGTCTTTACACTGCTCCCCGACGCTCTGAACGCAGCAAAATCGTGGGTACCCGCAAAACATCCGGCTGCTTTTTTCATTGCATCAATGTCCAGCCCATGTGAGACATGATAGGCTCTATTCCTTAAGATAGCCGACCGAAACCGAGAATTGTATATAAGGTATCTGTATTTCTTCCCCTTTGCCATGTACCTTGAATGAAAACCCATGTCAACCTCCTGTGATTTCCTTATTACAATATCTTCCGGGAGCATACGGTTTAGAGCATAGGAAAACCTGTCCGGAGGTATTGATGAACAGGTTTTAAAATTTGCTGTCTGACCATAGGCATGAACTCCAAAGTCCGTCCTGCTTGAGCCTACAAGGCTGATTTCCTCTCCTGTAAGGCTCTTGATTGCTTTCTCTATAGTATCTTGAACTGTTATGGCATTAATTTGACTCTGCCATCCATGATAATTCGTACCGTCATATTCTATTATAAGTCTAATATTTACCATAATATCTTTGTCTTCAATTAACCTTTCCTAGCATTGCCGCACCAATTATTCCTGCCTCGTTACCCATCTGTGCTGTCTTAATCTTTGTCTGGGGAATATCTTCATTGCCGTAAACTCCCTCTTTTATAATATCCCCCAAAGGCTTCAGAAGGTATTCGCCCTCTTTGCATATGCCTCCTCCAATAACAATTATCTCTGGCATAAGAAAATTTATAACATTTATAAGTCCTTCAGCTAAATACTGTATATACTGTTTAACAACTTTTTTACCAGTTTCATCGCCTTCTCTTGCAGCATCAAAAGCGGTTTTTGCATCCACTCTTGATAAATCACCTTCGATAAGCCTATTTATAAGAGAATCAGGATTCTCCAATGTAGCCTTTTTCGTCTGTCTTATCAGAGCTGTTGCCGATGCATAGGATTCCCAGCAACCTTTTCTACCGCAAGTGCACGGTTCACCGTCACAAACTATTACAGAGTGTCCTAATTCTGTTCCTGCAAAATTAAACCCACTGTAGATTTTACCATCTATTACTATGCCTCCGCCAATTCCGGTTCCAAGTGTGATAGTAACTGAATGTTTTACTCCTTTTGCCGCCCCTACCAGGCTTTCAGCAAGCGCTGCACAGTTTGCGTCATTATCAAGGTAGACCGGCAGATTTATATACTTTTGAAGCTCTGCCCTTACTGGCACGTTCCGAAAATTCAAATTGTTGTTATAAACCAGAATTCCGTTTTTACAATCAGGTGTTCCCGGACTTCCAACACCGATATTTTCAATCTGGTCAAAGCTCACTCCTGCATCTCTTATCACCTTTAACACAAGCATTGCCATATCTTTTAGAATTTCCTGATATGCTCTTTCACGATATGTGGGTACACTGTCCTTATGAACTATTACACCTTCTTCATTGACAAGTCCTGCTGCAATATTTGTTCCTCCAAGATCAATCCCTATATAATACATTTGTATCCTCCCAATCAAAATACATAGTTTAAAAAACATATAGCTTCCATTACTATATTCGCATGAACAGCTATTTGAAACTAAATAGCAACATAGAAAAAACGGATGCAATATTTCACTCATCCCTTAATACAATATAATATCACGAAAATCACTTTTTTCAATGTAGAATTATTTTCATGTAAAATCATTTCCGTGGTATATCTAAGTACTATTATAATTATACAGGCTTTTTAATATATTGTATATATAGAAGAAGAATTTCAAAAAGCATTACTATGGACAGTAGTTTCAAATCAACTCCTGTCAGCTTGAGTTGCTTCATTCTTGTTCTCCCTTTCCCTCCTCTGTAACACCTCGCTTCCATAGCTAGAGCCAATTCGTCAGCTCTCCTGAAAGCACTTATAAATAAAGGTATGAGCACAGGTATAAAACTCTTTGCCCTTTGAATGAGGTTTCCCGAATCAAAATCCGCTCCCCTTGAGGTCTGAGCTTTTATTATTTTATCAGTTTCCTCCATAAGGGTGGGTATGAAGCGTAATGCAATAGTCATCATCATTGCAAACTCGTGTACCGGTACATGTAATCTTTTTAATGGGTTGAGAAGCTTTTCAAGTCCGTCGGTAAGTGAAATGGGTGTAGTTGTAAGCGTCAGAACCGATGTACTTATAATCAGGAGTGAAAGCCTCAAAGCTATTTTTGCTGAGGTATCTATTCCTTCATAAGTAAATTTTATAAATCCATACTCAAACAAGACAGTCCCCTCTGTTGTAAAAATATTTATTACTGCACTGAAAATTATAATATACATTATTGGCTTAAGCCCCTTTAGTGTGTACCTTATGGGTATCTGTGAAAACCTTATTGCCAGCAATGTAAAAGCTGCAAAAATGAAAAAAGCAGTATACGATGAAATAAGAAGTACCGTTATCGTAAAAATAAAGGTAAGAATAATTTTGGTCCTTGCATCTGCCCGGTGTAGCAATGAATTACCGGGAAAATACTGTCCGATGGTTATATCTTTAATCATTTATGTTTCTCCCTTAAAATCTGTTTTTTCTTTACCAATTCCGTTACCATGAAGAAAAACTCTTTTTAGCTCTTCTTTTGCCTGGTCAACTGTAAATATATTATCATTAATATCAGGTAGCAACTCTTTCATCCTCTTCATAAAATATGTTATCTGTGGCGCTGAAAGACTTATCTTCTCAAGAAGTTCCACATTGTTAAAAACTACAGCTATCGGTCCGTCCATCTCTATACTGCCCTGACTCATAGCAATTACCCTATCAACATATTCTGCAATATCCTCCATACTGTGGGATACAAAAACAACTGTCATACCCTTGGTATTATGAAGTTTCTTAATCATACACAATATCTCGTCTCGACCTCCAGGGTCAAGACCTGCAGCAGGTTCATCCAGTACGAGTATGGAGGGCTCAAGAACCAGTATACCGGCAATAGCTACCCTTCTTTTCTGTCCACCGGAAAGTTGAAAAGGTGATTTTTCCAGAATTTCTTCGTTTAAGCCCACCAAGCTTAATGACTCACGAACCTTTTTATCCACCTCTTGTTCTGAAACCCCTTTTTTCCTGAGTCCAAATGCTATATCCCTGTAAACAGTTTCCTCAAAAAGCTGGTGTTCAGGATACTGAAAGACCAATCCCACCTGCCTTCTCAATTCCTTTGCACCCTTAGATGATATTTCTGCACCATTTATACTCACACTTCCCGAAGAAGGCTTTAAGAGCCCGTTAAAGTGCTGTATCAGTGTAGATTTCCCTGAACCGGTATGTCCTATTATTCCTACTATCTCACCATGCTCTATTTTGAGATTTACATTGTCCAGTGCTCTTTTTTCAAACGGAGTCCCTTTCATATATATGTATGAGAGGTTCTTTACCAGTATTGACATTTTACCTCCAATATCAGTACTATATTTTATCAATCATAATTATTTATACACTTTTTAACCTTCAAGTTCAAGTAATACTTAAATGATTACTTGAATTATACCCTATCATTAATTCGCAGTTTTATGCTATAATCAATATTGTTTTTCTAATTATAAGCTACAAATCATATAGAAGAGGAGAATCTTTTATGGATCATTATTACTCAAAAAATCCGGATGCACCGCATGATATACATAAAATAAATTATAAAATAGATGAAAAAGTTCTTGAGTTCCTGACAGACGCCGGCGTGTTCTCCAAAAAGAAAATTGATTTTGGAAGCGACCTTTTAATTCAATCAATTCCCCCAACTAATGGAGCAATACTTGATATTGGCTGCGGATACGGAGTAATAGGTATTTCCCTTGCAGCGGTAAACCCCGATTCAAAGATCAATTTGATTGACATAAACGAAAGGGCAGTAGATCTTGCTAATCGGAATATTGAAATGAACGGAATCGTCAACGCAAAAGCCCTATGCAGTGACGGATTTGCAAACGTGTCTGGTACATATGACTTAATAGTGAGTAATCCTCCAATACGCACGGGAAAAAGGGTAATCTACCCCATTTTTGAAAACAGTATATATTTCTTGAATCCAAGCGGGTCAATATACCTTGTTATACAGAAGAAACAAGGTGCACAATCTGCGATAGCCAAGCTAGAATCAGTTTACGGCAACTGTGAAGTGGTTAACAAGGACGGTGGCTATTGGATACTTAAAAGCACAAAGAATTGAATGTAGCTTTTTATATCTTTAGAAAATCCCTAAGGCTCTTAACAGCGTCTTCAACATGCAAAACATTATAGGAAAGCCCATATCCTTCTTTCGCAAGCTCATAAAACAGCTTTGTAACCTGTGGAACGTCCAACCCTAGTTTCTTTATCTGCTCAACTCTTGAGAAAACTTCCACTGGTTCTCCATCCATTACAATGCTACCTTCGTCAATAACCAGAATCCGGTCTGCTGTCACTGCCTCTTCCATATGGTGGGTAATGTGGATTATGGTTATTTTTTCTTCTCTGTTCAATTTTTTAAGAACTGACAGCACTTCTTTTCTTCCTGCAGGATCAAGCATTGAAGTAGCTTCATCTAGTACTATACATCGTGGTTTCATTGCCAATATACCGGCAATGGCGACTCTCTGCTTCTGCCCACCCGACAAATGGTGAGGAGCAGTATTTATGTAGTCGGTCATACCAACTTCATTAATTGAGTACTGCACTCTTTTTACAATTTCTTCAGGAGATATTCCAAGATTCTCCGGTCCAAAAGCAACATCTTCTTCCACTGACGTTGCAACCATCTGGTTATCAGGATTTTGAAATACCATTCCGACCGTCTGCCTTATATACCAAGTATTACTCTCATCACACGTATTCATATTCATTACATATATTGTTCCCTCAGATGGTAATAAAAGAGCATTAAGAAGTCTTGCAACAGTCGATTTTCCTGAGCCGTTCCTGCCTAACACAACGACAAACTGACCTTCTTCTATTTTAAAACTCATATTTTTTACAGCAGGTATACCCTTTGGCTCCTCCTGATTTGCGTTATAAGTAAATTCAACGCCCTCAACTCTGATAATATCTTCCATAAATATAATTTACCTGCCCCTGTATCAAAATCTAAAGGGACTAGGGTGAACTTCATCAACCTAATCCCTAAAGCATCATTACTCCATAAAATTACTACTATACAAATTCTAGTATAACTACATCTGCTGCGTCGCCTCTTCTTTTACCTATCTTGTAAATCCTTGTATATCCGCCGTTTTTATCTTTATACTTTGGTGCTATTTCATCAAATAACTTATTAGTAAGACTTACAGACTTACCATCGCTGTCTTTGATTCTGTAGAGCCAGTTCATAGCTCTTCTCCTTGCATTAAGCCTTGACGGATTATCAACTGCCACCATATCTGTCTTTATTTCTCTTTCAACTACTTGGTACTTATTACCGTTCTTTGATGTAACCGTATTTGTTATTTTATTTCCTTTTGCGTCTAGCTTTGCTGCACTTATCTTTACCTGCTTTGAGGTCGTGTTATCACATTCCTTAATTGCTGATGAGATAAGTCTTTCTGCTATATTTTTCACTTCTTTAGCTCTAGTCTCAGTAGTTTCAATTCTACCATTCTGAAAAAGCGACGTAACAAGACCTTTAAGCATTGCTTTTCTCTGGTCGGTTGCACGTCCTAATTTCCTTTGCCCTGGCATTCTTATACCTCCCTTACTATAAATCTGTTTATTTTTAAGTGCCCTTCACTTACAAGTACTTTTAAGCATTACGGATTTGCATTCTTCTCATAATGCTTAAATGTGCTTCCTTGGTTTGTGTCCTGTATGCTCTGGAATAAGCTTCTATTACAGGGCACTAATCTTCATTTGGCACAAGTGAAAGTCCTAATGCTTTCAGCTTGTTGAGTACTTCTTCAAGGGACTTTCTTCCCAAGTTTCTAACCTTCATCATATCTTCTTCTGTTCTGTTTGTCAGATCCTCAACAGTGTTTATCCCTGCTCTCTTCAAGCAATTGTAAGATCTAACAGACAGATCAAGTTCCTCAATTGTCATCTCCAGAACTTTTTCCTTCTTAGTTTCTTCTTTCTCAACCATTATTTCGGTATTCTTAGCACTATCCGACAAGTCAATAAAGAGATTCAGGTGCTCACTCATTATCTTTGCACCAAGGCTTATTGCCTCGTCCGATTTTATGCTTCCATTTGTCCAGACCTCCAGCGTTAACTTGTCATAGTCAGTAACCTGACCAACACGAGTATTTTCTACAGTGTAGTTAACCTTTCTGACCGGAGTGAAAACTGAATCAATAGGAATTATACCGATCGGTTGTCCTGCGTGCTTGTTCTTTTCCGCAGTCACATAACCCCTTCCTCTGTCCAGCGTCAGTTCCATATAGAGTCTATGTTCTCCGCTTAAGGTTGCAATTTTGTGTTCGGGATTCAAAATTTCAACATCTGCATCAGCTTTTATGTCAGAAGCGCAGATATCTCCTTCACCGTCAGCATCTATATAAACTACCTTCGGCCCATCGCTAAGAAGATTAATGGATAAACCTTTTACATTCAAAATTATTTCAGTTACATCTTCTACCACACCTGGTATTGTTGAAAACTCATGTAGCACACCGTCTATTTTGATTGAAGTTACAGCCACACCAGGTAAAGATGAAAGTAATATTCTTCTTAGTGAATTACCAAGAGTGATACCATATCCTCGTTCCAAAGGTTCTACTACAAACTTGCCGTACGTGTTATCTTCACTAAATATTACACCTTCAATTTTCGGCTTTTCAATTTCAATCATCAAAAACCCTCCTTTTTAGAACTTTTATATTTTTTTTGAGGGCAACTGATTCAAAATTCTTTATCTCCAATCATACATTACAAACTTCCATCTCTAATTTTGAAATCCTCAGTTGCTTAACCAAGCAAATATACTAAAAAAGTTTATTTCTGTATAAGCTATATAAATTACTTGGAGTATAACTCAACTATAAGGCTTTCTTTTAACGGTAAATCAATATCGTCCCTAGACGGCAGAGCAGTCACTTTACCTGACATGTTATCAGCGTCAATCTCAATCCACTTCGGGGCAGCCTTGCCTCCAACAATATCTGCAATAGATTTTATCTTTGGAGAACTTTTGCTTTTCTCGCTTATAGCGATAACATCACCAACTTTAATAAGATATGACGGTATGTCAACCTTCTTGCCATTCACTGTAAAATGTCCGTGTCTCACAAGCTGTCTTGATTCAGGTCTTGAGGTTGCAAGCCCCATTCTGTAAACTGCATTATCCAACCTCAATTCAAGTATCTGGAGAAGGTTCTCCCCTGTAATACCTTTTTTCTGAACTGCCATGTCGAAATACCTTCTGAACTGACCCTCAAGAATTCCATAATATCTTCTTGCCTTCTGTTTTTCACGTAGCTGAATACCGTATTCAGACAGTTTCTTCCTGCTTTGTCCATGCTGTCCAGGAGCATAAGCTCTTCTGGAAACCGAGCATTTATTTGTATAGCATCTTTCTCCTTTTAAGAAAAGTTTTTCACCTTCTCTACGGCAAAGTCTGCAAGATGCATCGGTATATCTTGCCATTTATTCCTACACCTCCAACAATGTAATAAATTCAATATTAACTATTTCATTCAGAATATTTTTATTATTATACTCTTCTTCTCTTTGGCGGTCTGCAACCGTTATGCGGAATAGGAGTAACATCTTTTATAAGACTTACTTCAAGTCCGGCGGCTTGCAGTGCCCTTATTGCCGCTTCTCTTCCTGACCCCGGTCCTTTTACATAAACTTCAACAGTTTTTAAACCATGTTCCATTGCAGCTTTTGCAGCTGTTTCGGCAGCCAGTTGGGCAGCAAAAGGCGTACTTTTCTTAGAGCCTCTAAAGCCAAGACCTCCTGAGCTTGCCCATGAAAGCGCATTTCCAGAGACGTCAGTCAAAGTTACTATTGTATTATTAAATGTAGAGCGTATATGTGCAGCACCACGTTCAATATTTTTACGTTCTCTTCTTTTCTTGGTGGCTCTTTTACCACCTGATTTAGTTGCCATTAACCTTCTTACCTCCTTTTATTATTTCTTTCTTTGTATACCGACGGTTCTCTTAGGACCTTTTCTTGTCCTTGCGTTTGTTTTGGTTTTTTGGCCCCTTACAGGAAGACCCGTTTTGTGCCTTCTACCTCTATAACAACCGATTTCCATTAACCTCTTGATATTAAGTGAAACCTCTCTTCTTAAGTCCCCTTCAACTTTGTGCTCCTTATCAATGCTTTCTCTGAGCTTGTTTATTTCATCATCGGTTAAATCTCTAACTCTAGTATCTGGATTAATACCTGTCTTTGATAATATCCTGTTTGACAGTGTTCTGCCAATTCCAAAGATGTAAGTCAATCCAATTTCTACCCTTTTTTCTCTGGGTAAATCGACTCCGGCAATACGTGCCATTATTTTTACACCTCCATAATAATTCTCAATAAAATAATATTGAATACAGATTTTATTTTAATATTCTATCAAATAAACAATCCAGGAATAAACATAACAACTTTTAAAGCTTAATGTTCATCAGCCGCTCCTGTATGTTATTTTTAATAATTAATGCATTTGTCTTAAGATGACAGTTGACAAAGGACAGTTTGCTTTACTTTCAAGGATACTGGCCATTGTCAACTGCCACCCATTATAATCTTACCCTTGCCTTTGCTTATGCTTGGGATTCTGACAAATAACCATTACCCTGCCTTTTCTTCTGATTATTTTGCATTTTTCGCAAATAACCTTAACAGACGGTTTTACTTTCATTCCAATACCTCCTTGATTACTTGGCTCTCCATGTTATTCTACCACGGGTCAGGTCATAAGGAGAAAGCTCTAATGTAACCTTATCTCCTGGCAGAATCCTTATAAAATTCATCCTAAGCTTTCCTGATATATGAGCCAGAATTTTGTGTCCATTATCCAGTTCCACTTCAAACATTGCATTTGGCAAGGCTTCTACCACCTTACCTTCAACTTCAATTACATCTTCCTTAGACAAACTGTAAACCCCTCCTTAATCCTTATAGCAATCCGTGTTTTAAACTTCGGACTTGTTTTCAACTTCATGGATTTCCGATAAAGCTTTCCTTAATTCTGAATTCGAAACCCTCATACTGTTCTTAAGTTTCTCATTTATAAATGTAACAACTTCATCGGTTAGCTCCAAATGCTTCACTTTCTTTCTTTTAGCCTTTTCCAATCTTCTAAGGTCACCGTCCGCTACCAGTACATAAAGTTCATCGACTATTTCTACTATTATGAACTTTCTACCGGCATCTCTTCCTGCTTTTGAGAAAACCACCTGACCCAGGCTGACTTTCATATACTCACCTCAGTCCAATGCTGTACTATCAGCTTAACTTCGTCAGTATCAAAGGTTCTTCTTCAGTAACTGCAACAGTATTTTCATAATGTGCAGAAAATTTACCGTCCGTGGTTACCACCGTCCAGCCGTTATCAAGTACTTTTACATCATGGGTTCCTTCGTTTACCATAGGCTCTACAGCAAGCGTCATTCCCTTTTGTATCCTGTACCTGTGTCCTCTGCAACGGTAATTTGGTATTTGAGGTTCCTCATGCATCTCGGTACCAATACCGTGACCTACAAACTCTCTCACTACTGAATACCCATGCTTTACAACATAGTCTTCAATGGCAGCCGATATATCTATTATCCTGTTTCCTTCCCTTGCGAGCTTTATTCCTTCATAAAAACTCTGCCGGGTTACCTCAATGAGCTTTGTTGCCTCATCCGATACCTTTCCTACAGAATAAGTTCTTGCAGCATCCCCATGATAACCACTCAGATATGCACCTATATCAATACTTATAATATCGCCATCTTTTAACTCTCTTAAACCGGGTATACCGTGAACAACTTCCTCATTTACTGATGCACATATGCTCGCCGGAAAATCCGGTACACCTGGATAAGGTGCAGGATACCCTTTAAACGAAGGTGTTGCTCCTTTACTTTTAATAAATTCTTCAACAATTCTGTCAAGCTCAAAAGTGGTAACACCCGGCTTTACAGCTTCTTCAACCTTTTTATGAGCCAGAGCCACTATCTCTCCAGCTTTACGCATCATGTCTATTTCATTTCTGTTTTTTATTGAAATCATATCAAACTCCATTTAAGGCTTTTAATACTGCATTCGATGTATCCTCTATCTTTTGGTATCCATAAACTGTAATAAGTTTTCCCATACCCTTATAGTATTCTATAAGAGGCTCAGTCTGTATATGATAAGTTTTAAGTCTTTGTAAAACTATCTCTTCCCTGTCGTCATCTCTTTGGATAACTTCAGCTCCACACTGATCACATGTATTCTCCGCTGTTGTCGGATTGTACAATTTATGATAACTCATTCCACATTTTGAGCATATCCTACGTCCAGACATCCTTTTTATGATATCATCATCATTAACATGAATGTTTAAAACACAGTCAAGCCCTACACCGATACCTGACAGAATCCCATCAAGTTCTTTAGCCTGCTCTATTGTTCTTGGAAATCCATCTAAAACAAAGCCATTTTCACAGTCAGACTGTTTAAGCCTGTCATCAACTATATCTACAGTAATCTGGTCAGGAACCAGCAAGCCCTTGTCAATATATTCTTTTGCGCGCCTCCCAAGCTCTGTGCTGTTCTTAATGTTGTACCTGAATATATCACCGGTTGAAATCTGTGGTATTTTAAAGGCTTTAGCTATCTCCACTGCCTGGGTTCCCTTGCCCGCGCCCGGTGCTCCTAACAGTACAAGTCTCATTTCGTTCCTCCATTTATACCTTATGTCTTAACATAATATAATGCACTTCCAACTTCACCCTATCATTTATCGACTTCATTCAAGAAATCCTTTATAATGTCTCATGAGCATTTGTGATTCTATTTGTTTAACTGTATCGAGTGCAACACCAACAAGAATCAGCACCCCTGAGCCTGCAAACCAAACTCCCTGTATATTTGTTATGCTTCCAATAACAGCAGGGAAAGTCTGTATAAGAGCAAGGAATACCGCTGAGAACCAAGTTATCCTGTTCAATACTTTAAAAATATAGTCCGATGTTGGTTTTCCCGGTCTTATTCCCGGTATGAATCCACCGTTCTTTTTCATGTTGTTCGCTATTTCAATCGGGTTAAACTGAATAAATGTGTAAAAGAACGTAAAAAACATAACCAGTACAGCCGATACCAAAGCCAACCATATACTTCTTTGAGCATCCTTAAAGAACATAACCACCGGATGTGTGGAATTTGCCCAGAAGAAAG
Organism: uncultured Oscillospiraceae bacterium; assembly: GCA_964409165.1. GTDB lineage: Bacteria > Bacillota > Clostridia > Acetivibrionales > Acetivibrionaceae > CAYPCH01. The sequence continues at coordinate 20,460 of CAYPCH010000032.1, forward strand.
ATATCAGAGTGGATGGAAGTGCAACAAACGACATGGCGAATATAATTGGTATAACTCCCGCAAGATTAACCTTTATAGGAATATGTGTACTCTGTCCTCCGTATACTTTTCTTCCTACAACTCTTTTTGCATATTGTACAGGAATTCTCCTTTCCGCCTGTTGCACAAAAACAACAGCAACAATTACAGCTATAAAGAACACCATAACTAATGCAACTCCAAAGTATCCAAAAATGCCTTCACCAAAGTTACCCATTTCGAAGTTCAATGCTATTGCATTCGCTCCTGCCGGTCCTCTTGAAACAATACCTGCAAATATTATCATGGAAATACCATTTCCAATTCCGTACTCGGTTATTTGTTCACCAAGCCACATCAGAAATGCAGTACCTGCTGTAAATGATAATGTTATAGTTAAATACGACACTAGACCCGGGTTGCCAACTGCTCCCCTTAAGCCAAAGTACAAAGCCGTTGCCTGTAAGAATGCGAGAACTACTGTTCCATATCTTATATACTGTCCTATAATCTTTCTTCCTTCTTCCCCTTCTTTAGCAAGTTGCTCAAGTTTGGGAATAGCTACAGTTAATAGTTGCATTATGATCGACGAATTAATGTAAGGTGTAATACTCATTGCAAAAATAGTTGCTTGGGAAAAAGCTCCGCCTGATACAATGTCAAAAAAGCCAAATATCGTTTCTCCGCCGGCAAACAAGCTTGCCAATTGCTCGGGATTCATTCCTGGCACAGGAATATAAGAGCCTAACCTGAATATTAAAATCATAATCAATGTGAAAAACATCTTTTTCCTAAGATCAGGTATTTTCCAGGCATTTCTCATAATCTCCAGCATCCCACCCATACTATATCACCTCGACCTTTCCTCCTGCGTTCTCTATCTTTTCTGAAGCGGTTTTGGTAAATCTTGCTGCTTTAACAGTAAGTTTTTTAGTGAGCTCACCGTTTCCTAAAACTGCAACTCCATCTATTACTTTATTTACCAGACCTTTTTCCCTAAGAAGTTCTTCAGTTACTACTGTTCCGCTATCAAATGTGTTCAAGTCGCTGACATTAACTTCCGAGTATACCTTCGCAAAATCTTTATTATTAAACCCTCTTTTTGGCAGTCTTCTATAAAGAGGCATTTGTCCACCTTCGAAACCCGGTCTTACGCCACCTCCAGCACGAGCATTCTGACCTTTATGCCCTTTACCTGCAGTCTTACCATTACCAGTTCCGTGTCCTCTGCCTTTTCTCTTCGGCAATGTTTTTGAGCCTGGTGCAGGCTGTAACTCAAATAGCTCCATGGATTACACCTCCCTTATATTTCTTCTACAGATAAAACATGTACTACTTTTTTTATCATACCTCTAATCTGAGGATTATCCTTTTGTTCTACAGAGGCGCCTATTTTCCTTAGACCTAAAGCTTCTACGGTAGCAGCCTGCCCCTTTTTTAATTTATTGGTACTCTTAACCAAGGTTATCTTAAGATTTGACATGAGAAGTTTCCCTCCTAACCTAATACTTCTTCTACAGTTTTATTACGGAGCTTGGCTACTTCTTCAACCGTCTTAAGCTGAGTAAGACCTTCTAAAGTTGCTTTAACCACATTTGTAGGGTTATTTGATCCTAACGATTTTGTTCTGATGTCGTGAAGTCCTGCCAACTCCAGAACCGCTCTTACCGGACCTCCAGCTATAACTCCAGTACCGGGCCCTGCCGGTTTCAGAAGAACCTTTCCGCCACAATATACTCCCATTGATTCATGAGGAATTGTGCCTTCAATTAATGGAACCTTTATAAGATTTTTCTTTGCGTCTTCAATTCCTTTTCTGATAGCATCGGGTATTTCTGCTGCTTTTCCCATACCCGCGCCTACATGACCATTTTCATCACCGACAACAACCAAAGCACTAAAACGGAAGTTCCTACCACCCTTTACAACCTTGGTTACACGGCCAATATTTACTACTTTTTCTTTAAGATCCAAAACACTGGCATCTATACGTTGCAATTGTCGTCCCTCCTTTTTCTAAAATTCCAAACCCGCTTCCCTTGCAGCTTCTGCAAGTTCTTTCACTCTTCCGCTATATAAGTAGCCGCCTCTGTCGAATACTACTTTACTTATTCCGCTATTAACAGCTTTTTGTGCTACCAGCTTACCAACTTCCTTAGCTGCATCCTTATTACCGCCGTACTTTACCTTACCCTTCAAATCGCTATCGATTGAAGAAGCCGCAACAAGAGTTTTTCCCGTTGTATCATCAATTACCTGAGCGTAAATGTTGGTCAGGCTTCTGTATACATTTAAGCGGGGGCGTTCGGACGTTCCCTTAACTTTTTTACGTACTCTTGCATGTTTTCTAACCCTTGCGATATTTGTAACAGGTTTTTTTATCATTAAGTCTCACTCCCTCCTACTTCTTACCTTTTCCGCCTGCTTTACCTTCTTTACGTCTGATTACCTCGAAATCGTACTTGATTCCTTTGCCTTTATAAACTTCAGGCTCTCTCTTACCTCTTATTTTTGCGGCAAACTCACCGACAGCCTGTTTATCGATACCTTTAACAATTATCTTGTTTGGAGCCGGTACTTCTACTGTTATACCCTCGGGCTCTTCCATTTCAACAGGATGTGAATATCCTAATGTAAGCACCAGTTTATTCCCCTGCTTTTGTGCTCTGTATCCGACACCATTTATGTCCAAAACTCTTTCAAAACCATCTGTAACACCTAAAATCATATTGTTTACAAGTGTCCTTGTTAAACCATGCAATGCTTTGTGTTGCTTCTGTTCCGTAGGTCTTTGAACTAAAATCGTATCATTTTCTGTTTTTATAATCATATCCTTATGAAACGTTTTTGTCAAAGTACCTTTTTGCCCTTTTACAGTAAGCGTATTGCTTTCTCCAAATTTTATATCAACACCCTTAGGTATTGTTATGGGCATTTTGCCTATTCTCGACATTTTTAAGCACCTCCGTTCTTAATATTATGAGACGGAAAATTATTTCCGATCTCTTTTCAGAAACATAAACATACATAACTACCACACAAACGCTAATACCTCTCCGCCAACACCGGTAGTTCTCGCCTTTTTATCAGTCATAATACCTTTTGAAGTTGAAAGTATTGCTATTCCAAGTCCACCGAGAACCCTTGGCACTTCACCTTTTCCCGCATATACCCTTAATCCCGGCTTACTAATTCTTTTAATACCTGTTATAACATTTTGTTTATTTCCTGTATATTTAAGCTTAATTCTTATTACGCCCTGCTTACCGTCTTCAATTTCTTCAATACCCTTTATATATCCTTCTTCCATTAAAATGCCTGCTATCGACCTTTTCATATTGGAAGTGGGTATGTCAACCGTTTCATGTTTTGCAGAACTTGCATTTCTTATTCTGGTCAACATATCTGCGATAACATCAGTTGCTTGCATATGCACAAACCTCCTTTCATGAGATAACTTACCAACTTGCTTTTCTTACACCGGGTATTTGGCCTTTATATGCCAGCACCCTGAAGCATAAACGGCATATGCCGAACTTTCTCATATAAGCATGCGGTCTGCCGCACAACTTACATCTATTGTAAGCTCTTGTCTTAAACTTAGGTGCTCTTTGCTGCTTTAGTATCATTGACTTTTTTGCCACGCACAAATCCCTCCCTTTAGCTCTGCGTAAACGGCATTCCTAAAAGTTTAAGAAGTTCTTTTGCTTCTTCATCAGTTTCTGCCGTTGTTACAAAAGTAATATCCATTCCTCTTATTTTTTCAACCTTATCATAGTCTATTTCAGGGAATATAAGCTGCTCTTTTACACCCATGGAGTAGTTTCCCCTGCCGTCAAACGAATTCGCAGATACTCCTCTGAAGTCTCTTACTCTCGGGAGTGAAACATTTATAAGCTTATCTGCAAACTCATACATTCTATCTCCTCTTAAGGTTACTTTGCATCCTATATTCATACCTTCTCTCAATTTAAATGCAGCAACTGACTTTTTAGCTTTGGTGATAATTGGCTTTTGTCCTGCTACAAGAGCCATATCGTTTACAGCTGAATCGAGAGCCTTCGGATTTTCCTTTACATCCCCAACGCCCATATTAAGAACTATTTTCTCGAGCTTGGGTATCTGCATAGTACTTTTATAATTAAATTTTGTTTTTAATGCCGGTGCTACTTCTTTTATATATTTGTTCTTTAATCCTGGCATTTATAAACCTCCTTTCAACAAAAATGCTTGTATTACTTCTTGACTGATTTTATGTTATCGATTATTTCTCCGCATTTTTTGCATTGTCTGTCTTTCTCACCATTTTCATGAACCTTCTTTGCAATTCTTGTTGGTTTTCCGCATCTTGGACATACCAGCATAACTTTTGAACTATGCACTGGTGCCTCCTGGTGAATTATACCGCCCTGCTGCATTTGCGATCTAGGCTTTTTATGCTTTGTTCTCACATTAACGCCTTCAACAAGAACCATGCTTTTATCACTAACTACTTCAAGAACTTTTCCCTTTTTATCGGCATCCTTACCGTTTAGGATTATTACGGTATCGCCTCTTTTAACGTGAACCTTATTAGCCAATTTCAGCGCCTCCTCCCTTATAAGACTTCCGGTGCAAGGGACAGTATTTTCATGTATTCCTTATCCCTTAATTCCCTCGCTACAGGTCCAAATATACGGGTCCCTCTTGGATTTTTGTCTTCCTTAATAACCACTGCTGCATTTTCATCAAACTTTATATATGAACCGTCAGGTCTTCTCACACCTTTTTTTGTACGAACAATTACGCACCTGACTATGTCTCCTTTTTTAACAACTCCACCGGGTGTTGCATCTTTAACCGTAGCAATAACTACATCGCCTACGTTGGCATACTTTCTCACTGAGCCGCCGAGCACTTTTATACACATCAGCCTTTTAGCTCCGGTATTGTCTGCAGACTTTAGCATTGTTTGAACTTGAATCATGTCCGAACCTCCTTTCTATGGTTTTAGCGGGCTCTTTCAATTATCTCCGCAAGTCTCCACCTTTTGTCCTTACTTAGCGGGCGGGTTTCCATAACTCTCACTGTATCCCCAATTTTACATTCATTATTTTCATCATGAGCCTTCAGTATATATGTTCTCTTAACAAATTTTTTATACAAAGGATGTTTTACAGCATTTTCTATACTGACTACTATGGTTTTATCCATCTTGTCGCTGGTAACCTTTCCTACTCTTGTCTTTCTTAGAGCTCTATCAACCAACAGAACCTACCTCCTTCCAAGGCATATTAAATCTTAACACCTTCTAATTCCCTTTGTCTGATTATAGTCTTTATGCGAGCAATTGATTTTTTAACATCTTTTAATTTCATTGGATTATCCAACTGGTTCGTTGCATGCTGAAACCTCAGTTTAAACAGTTCTGATTTAAGCTCCCCCAGTTCTTTTTCCAATTCTTCCTGGGTCTTTTCTCTTAATTCTTTAGCTTTCATTTGCTTCACCACCCATTTCCTCTTCGCGTGATACAAATTTACACTTAATGGGAAGTTTATGCATAGCAAGCCTTAGAGCTTCCCTTGCAATTTCTTCCGACACTCCAGCAATTTCAAACATTACTCTTCCCGGTTTTACTACAGCTACCCAGTACTCTGGTGAACCTTTACCGCTACCCATTCTGGTTTCTGCAGGTTTTTTTGAAACAGGCTTATCCGGAAAAATTTTAATCCAAACCTGACCGCCTCTTTTTATAAAACGAGTCATCGCTACCCTGGCAGCTTCAATCTGATTACTTGTTATCCATGCCGGTTCAAGAGCCTGAAGACCAAACTGACCATTTACAACTTTATTCCCTCTTGTTGCTATACCCTTAAGCCTTCCTCTTTGAACCTTTCTATGTTTAACTCTCTTAGGCAATAACATTACTTAACTCCTCCTTCCGGCTTTTTATCCCTTTTAACAGCTGGAAGAACTTCTCCTTTATATATCCAAACCTTAACACCTAATTTACCGTAAGTTGTATCAGCTTCAGCAAATCCGTAATCAACATCTGCTCTTAAAGTCTGGAGCGGAATTGTTCCATCATGATAATGCTCGGTTCTTGCAATTTCTGCGCCGCCTAAACGTCCAGAAACTGATGTCTTGATACCTTTTGCACCTAATTTCATAGCTCTTGACATAGCCTGTTTCATTGCCCTCCTGAAAGAAATTCTCCTCTCAAGCTGTGATGCAATGTTTTCTGCAACCATCTGTGAGTCTAATTCCGGCATTTTTATTTCTGTTATATTTATGAGAACACTCTTTTGTGTTAGTTTTTCAAGCTGCTTTCTTAATTCTTCGATGCCTGAACCACCTTTTCCGATAACAAGACCCGGTTTTGCTGTGTTAACATTTACCTTTATCTTGTTTGCTGCCCTTTCAATTTCAACTCTTGAAATACCAGCGACATACAACTTTTTCTTAATGAACTTTCTTATTTTGAAATCTTCAACCAAAAAATCACTGAAGTTTTTGTCGTTTGCATACCATTTGGTATCCCAATCTTTAATAATTCCTATTCTCAATCCATGGGGATTAACTTTTTGGCCCATTATCCACCCTCCTTTTCCTTTATTTTCTTTCCTTAACCACCAAAGTTATATGGCTTGTTCTCTTTTTTATCCTGTTTGCTCTTCCCTGAGCTCTTGGCATGATCCTTTTTAATATAGGACCTTGATTTGCAAAAGCTTCTGCAACATATAACTCATCTCTGTTGAGACCTTTATTAGGATCATTTGTAGCGTTTGCTTCAGCAGACCTCAAAAGCTTGAACAGTATTTCCGAAGCAGCCTTTGGAGTATATCTCAATATACCGTAGGCTTCATCAATATTTTTATTTTTAATCAAATCCAAAACTATCTTTACTTTCCTTGGAGATATTCTGGCATATTTAAATTCTGCCCTGCCCTGATCTCGTCCGATTCCAAGGGTTTTTCTCTCACTCTTTGTCAATATAGGAAGTTTCTTTGATTTCGCATGTTTTGCATTATATGCTTCTAATGCTTTATCCTTATCTTCAAGAAGTTCCTGTTTAGATTTTGCACTGTTATCCAACCGGAATTCCTCCTTTCATTTTAAACTTATCTTTACTTTAATGATGTTGATCTTTCCGTATGGCCGCCATGACCTTTGAAGGTTCTTGTTGGAGCAAACTCACCAATCTTATGACCTACCATATCTTCAGTTATATAAACAGGTACATGCTTCCTTCCGTCGTGGACTGCAATTGTATGTCCAACCATTTGCGGAAATATTGTAGATGCTCTTGACCATGTTTTTAAAACTCTTTTTTCATTTTTTTCATTCATTGCCTCTATTCTTTCAAGAAGCTTTACTTGCACATATGGTCCCTTTTTTGTTGACCTACTCATCTATCCCTAGTCCTCCTTTCATTCACCGCTAGTATAAAACAAGTACTTATTTAGTATTCCTTCTCTTTATAATGAACTTATCAGATTCCTTCTTCTTCTTTCTGGTCTTATAACCCAATGTAGGTTTACCCCATGGTGTTACAGGACTTGGTCTTCCTATTGGAGACTTTCCTTCTCCACCACCATGCGGATGGTCAACCGGATTCATTACAACACCACGTACTGTAGGTCTTACACCCATCCATCTTTTTCTTCCTGCTTTGCCTATTGTTATATTTTCATTATCAACGTTTCCGACCTGTCCAACTGTAGCCTTACATGTTTGTCTGAACAACCTTACTTCACCGGAAGGAAGTCTTATCTGAGCGTAGGCTCCTTCTTTTGCCATAAGTTGCGCTGAGTTGCCTGCAGCCCTCACGATCTGCGCACCTTTGCCAGGTTTCAGCTCAATGTTATGAATCATGGTACCAACAGGTATATTGCCTAACTGCAACGAATTACCCGGTTTTATGTCTGCATTCTCACCTGACTCAACGAAATCTCCTACTTTTAACCCTTCTGGTGCAATTATATACCTTTTTTCACCATCTACATAATAGAGCAAAGCTATATTGGCTGTTCTGTTTGGATCATATTCGATTGCTGCAACCTTTGCCTTAATTCCATCTTTATCTCTTTTAAAATCTATAATTCTATACTTCTGTCTTGCTCCTCCGCCATGATGACGAACAGTTATCCTACCATATGAGTTCCTGCCGCCAGTTTTTTTAATTGGTGCCAGTAATGACTTTTCAGGCTCTTTCTTTGTTAATTCCTCGAAAGTAGAAACTGTCATAAACCTTCTAGCTGGAGAAGTAGGATTATACTTTTTAACTGGCATGTCTTTTCACTCCTTTATCAATCTTAACAACTAAGACTAAACTTATTGTGTTACACCAAATTCATCAATACCTGTTTTGTATTTTTTACTTATTGGAACCTGCTTGCCGCCTTTTGCCATGTACACTACAGGCTTGGGATCAACATCAATTTTTACTATTGCCTTCTTCCAATCCGGTCTTGAGCCTTGATGTACTCCCATTCTTTTTTGCTTTCCTTCATAATTAATCGTATTAACATTAAGAACCCTAACCTGAAATAGCTTTTCAACAGCGTGTTTAATTTCAGTTTTTGTTGCATTTACATCAACTATAAAGGTGTACTTTCCGTTTGACATCTCCATATTGCTCTTTTCTGTTATATATGGTTTTCTAATAATATCTTCAGCAGTTCTCATTATGCGTACACCTCCTCAACCTTTGACACAGCATCCTTTGTTATTATAAACTTACGATGCTTTACGATATCATATACATTCATTGTGTTAACAAGCAATGTCTTTACACCTGGTAAATTTCTTGCAGCCAACTGCACATTCTCATTTTTGTCTGCCAATACTATTACTGCACTATCTTCAACCTTCAGATTCTTCAACACTTCCGCCATTTGTTTTGTTTTATAAGTGTCAAAATTGAGCTTATCCAATACAAATATCTCATTTTCGTTAAGCTTTGAAGAAAGCGCAGACTTTAATGCAACTCGTTTTAGTTTTTTAGGAAGGGTATATCTGTAGCTTCTTGGCTTTGGACCTAAAACAATTCCACCTTTAACCCATTGAGCAGAACGTATACTACCTTGTCTTGCTCTACCTGTACCTTTCTGCCTCCAAGGCTTTATTCCCCCGCCGCGCACTTCACTTTTTGTCTTTGTTGACTGAGTTCCCTGTCTCTTATTTGCAAGCTGATTCACCACAACTTGATGAACTGCATATTGATTTACTTTTATACCAAAAAGACTATCACTTAACTCTATATCCCCAATAACTTTACCGCTTATATCATATAAATCAACTTTTGGCATTTCTATTCCTCCTTTCACCTTTTTTATTTACGAAACTTGACAGCATCTTTAATTATAACCAAGCCGCCTTTTGCTCCCGGAACGGCTCCTTTAACCAGTAGTAGATTTCTTTCCTCATCTACTCTTACTATGTCAAGATTCTGTACGGTTACCCTTTCAGCACCCATATGACCAGGTAATTTTTTACCTTTAAATACTCTTCCAGGGTACGAGTTTGCACCTAAAGAACCAACTCCTCTATGATACTTTGAACCGTGTGTTTCTCTTCCTCTTGCATGTCCGTATCTTTTTATAACACCTGCATAACCCTTACCTTTAGAAATACCTGTAACATCAATCTTATCACCGTTCTGAAACATATCTGAAACCTTTATTTCCTGCCCTACTTCATATTTATCCAATTCATTAACTCTGAACTCTCTGAGGTATTTCATTGTCGGAACCTTCAGTTTTGAGTATATTCCGCACTCAGGTTTTGTAAGTTTCTTTTCCGGAACGTTTTCATAAGCTACCTTTAAAGCACCATATCCGTCAGTTTCTTCAGTTTTCTTTTGAACAACAGTAACTGGACCAGCCTGTATAACTGTTACAGGAATAGACAATCCATCCTCAACAAACACTTGGGTCATTCCAACTTTTTTACCTAATATAAACTTATTCATTCAATCAATCCCTCCTATGGTTATTGGTTCACATAATAGGACTTATTAAAATTACGTGAACTTGACCTCTTTTTACAACACTTCCCGTTTTACTACAGTTTAATTTCAATATCCACACCTGCCGGAAGATCTAATCTCATAAGTGCATCAACTGTCTTTGGCGTTGGAAGCAGTATATCTATAAGTCTCTTATGTGTCCTCATTTCAAATTGTTCACGAGCATCCTTGTACTTGTGTGGTGCTCTTAATATTGTTATGATTTCCTTCTCTGTTGGTAGCGGTACCGGCCCAGACACCTGAGCTCCTGTCCTTTTCGCTGTATCGACTATCTTTTCAGCCGATTGGTCAAGAACCTGATGATCAAATGCTTTTAATCTGATTCTTATTTTCTGTTTGTTTGCCATACATAATCCTCCTTATTATTGTTACGTACAACAAGCAATTATCTGTACACTATGCCGGGTGTTTCTTGTTAAGCTATATAAAAACCCAGATTACAAAATGCCTAACGGCAGTCTAACCTGGGCTGTACCTAGACAAATTATACGCACTAAATACGTATCGCAAAATGTACAGTGACTTGTCGCCCGGTTTCTAGAATCGGACATTCTCCACAGAAGTTACCTACATCATATGTAGCAATCTCCCACTTCATCGTCTGCCTCGTCACAACATTCAATATTTTACTACGTAATTATATTTTTTGCAAGCTTTTTTTTATTTTTTTTATAAAAATTAAACAGGTAATTTCTCCCAATGAATATATCAACAAAAAATCCCTTACGGCTCTATTATATCTACTTAACTTAACCTCACCAATTCCTCTAGTAAGCTTCTTGTCCCTTTTAACCTCTTTCTTTCGACTAATAAGCTTTCTTGTATCTCTTAGGCTATTTCTTTCACCCAATAAGCTTTCCTGTGTTTCTTGACCTTTTTCTTTCTCCAATTAGGTTTCTTTCAGTATTGTGCTATCGTGCTTTAGATTGTATTTTGCCTTACTAATTTCACTATATTACGCTTAAAAAGCTTAGGGACAGTCCATCTTTTAGCCTTTTGAGTATTAAGTGATTTCGCTTCAAGAAATTGTGCAATGATAAAAGCAGACAAGAAAACCGTCCCCCTGCCTGAAAACAACAAAACCCTGTGCAATAAACACAGGGTCTTGATATAAA